>NZ_JBRFPI010000378.1:0-4307 GCF_053579595.1 Cellvibrio sp. | reverse complement strand
CACCGCCAATGTGCGCGGCCGCGATTTGGGTTCTTTTGTGAACGAAGTGCAAACGCGCATCGCAAGCGACGTAAAATTACCCGCCGGTTATTGGCTGGATTACGGCGGCACCTTTGAGCAATTAGAATCCGCAAGCAAACGTTTAGCGATTGTTGTACCGCTCACCTTGTTAATGGTGATTGCATTATTAGTAATGGCTTTTGGTTCGATCAAAGACGCACTGATTATTTTCACCGGCGTCCCACTCGCACTCACCGGCGGCGTACTCGCGCTTTGGCTGCGCGACATGCCCATGTCCATGTCCGCCGGTGTCGGCTTTATTGCACTCTCCGGCATAGCGGTTTTAAATGGATTAGTGATGCTTGCGTTTATTCGCCAGCTTTATCTGGAACATGGCGATTTAATGGAAGCAATAATTCAAGGAGCACTCACACGATTGCGACCAGTATTAATGACCGCACTCGTCGCCAGTTTGGGTTTTGTGCCTATGGCATTTAACGTGGGAATTGGTGCGGAAGTGCAACGGCCATTGGCAACTGTGGTGATTGGTGGAATTATTTCGTCAACGTTATTAACGTTGTTGGTGTTGCCGGTACTTTATGGATTGGTGCATGGTAGGGCGGGTCGTGATTCGCAAATTTTTGTGCGATGAAATTTATTTAAATAAATGATATGCGTGTTGTGTCATCGCGCGGGTTACGCAAATTAGTGGCTAACCCGCTGTTTGTGTCACCGATGCCGCATAGATTAAGTCACAGAAATACAAGCAATTTAACCGTAAACTGAAGCGAATCACCCAGGCTGAACTTCCGAGGCCGAAACTCTATCTACCAAAAATTGTGAGTAACTTTCATGACGCTGCCATCTTATATGCTTAAAGCAATGTGTTTGCTGTGCATCATTTCGCTTCATGCGTGTGGTGGAAGCGGAGGTGGTTCTTCAACTGAATCTACATCCTCGTCAAGCTACACTGCGCCTGTTGCTTCAAGCATCGGACAATCATCAGCCATAAGCAGTGTTGCGGTCTCATCAACTCTATTGAGCTCATCAAATCAATCAGCATCTTTATCTTCAAGCTCCAGTGTAAGTATTTTATCAAGCAAGAATTCTTCACAGAAGAGCTATAGCTTCAGTGTCAGTTCCAACACTGATTCTAAATCTAGTTTAAATTTGAGTTCTATACCCAGTTCCAGTTCTGCAAGTGAGAATCTTGTGGATATTCCACTGCAAAGCCACATCACTAAAGTCCAACCTATGACAGGTATTGTGTTGTGGGCAGATTCATACAATGGCACCGCGTTAAAAACCGATGACCAATATGTACAACTTGAATACGCTTATGTGCGACCAAGTGATGTGGTTGCTGGGGATAACCTTTACAACTGGAATGCAGTTGATAATTTGCTGGAGCAAATTAGTGCGCGCGGTAAACAGGCAATTTTGCGTTGGTATTATGTGTATCCTGGTCGTGCTACTGCAGTGCCAAATTATATAAAAGCTTATTCTGATTACCGCGAAACCACAGCGTTGAGTGAAGGATTATCAACTGGCTTCCCCGATTGGTCACATCCCGAATTACAACAAGCGACACTCGATTTTTACACCGCTTTTGCCGCACGCTATGACCAGGATCCGCGCATTGCTTTTTTACAGGTTGGCTTTGGTTTATGGGGCGAATACCACATTTACGATCCGCAGGTTATTTTAGGAAAAAACTTTCCGTCCAAAGCTTATCAAAGAAAATTCCTGCAGCATCTCGAGGAACAGTTTGATGAGTTGCACTGGAGTATTTCAATCGATGCCGGTGATAGCGACAATACACCCATAGCGGATGATGCCAGTTTGCTAGCACTACCCTTCGGCAATTTTGACGATTCGTTTATGCACAAAGAACATGGAGGTTATAATGCGAGTATGTGGACTATATTTGGCTATACGGAGCGCTATAAAAATTCCCCCCACGGTGGTGAGCTTAGTTACTACTCTGAATTTGACCAAAAAAATGCGCTTAATGTGACCGGTATGTATGGCAGAACCTACGAAGCTTTAAGTAAGACTTTCTATGTCACGTACATGATTGGCAATGACCAACCAGAATATCAATCCAACGAACGTATCAAGCAGGCGGGGATGGCTAACGGTTATAAATTTCATGTTACAGAATTTAAAGCCTCGTCTTCACGCTCGCGCGTCAAATTAATTAATCGCGGTATAGCACCAATCTATTACGATGCGTATATCACGATTAACGGTTTTCGCGCGCAACAATCGTTAAAAGGTTTGCTACCCAATGAATCACTAACCGTTGATATTAATAGCGGCGGTATCCAACCACTATTAACAATAGAAAGTGACCGCTTGGTGACGGGACAAAAAATTCAATTTGAGGCTGATCTTTAAAGATAAATTGGGGCAGGCCATCATTGCAGTCAGAAAATTGCATTGAATTCCTAAATCCAAAGGGTCGTATTTAGAATTGTGCGAGAATAAAAAACGGCTCTATACCATTGAAGACCTGTCAATACACCAATCACTGTTCATTTTTATTCCGGACTAGTGACTGGTGGATAAACAATTGTGCATGCCGCTTGTTTTTTCATAAAACTAACAAAATCTTCCGGGGAAATCGGTTTACTAAAGTAGTAGCCTTGGGATTGATCGCAGTTATGATCGCGTAAAAACGCTTCCTGCTCTTTGGTTTCTACTCCCTCGGCGATAACCGTCAAACTCAAAGTTCTACCCATCGCGATGATCGCTTCGGTAATAGCGCGATCTTCGCGGTTTTGGGGGATATCGCGGATAAAAGAGCTGTCCACTTTTAAGGTATCTATGGGGAAGCGTTTTATTTGCGCGAGCGATGAATAGCCCACACCAAAATCATCAATTGCCAAGCGCACACCCAATGCTTTGATTGCGGTGAGGATGCGAATTGCGCGCTCTGCATCCTGCATCACCATGCCTTCGGTAATTTCCATTTCCAGCAATGCTGGCTGCATGCCCGATTCGTTTAATGCATCGGCAACATCCTGAATTAAATGCTCATCGAAAAACTGCCGCACGGATAAATTCACGGCCATGCACAGCGGCGGTAAGCCTTGTTTTAACCAGGCGACATTTTGTGCGCAGGCGGTTTTTAATACCCACCGGCCAATTAATACAATCAAACCGGTTTCTTCGGCGAGGGGAATAAATTGTGCAGGCGAGATAATGCCAAGCTCCGGATGTTGCCAGCGCACTAACGCCTCAACTCCGGCGATTTCGCCGGTTTGTAAATTGCGTTTCGCCTGGTAGTGCAAGAAAAATTCATTGCGCTCAAGCGCCATGCGCAAATTATTTTCCAGCACCAAGCGTTCCAGTGAGCGGGCTTCAATATCGGGAGAATAGAATTGGTAATTGTTTTTGCCTTCTTCTTTCGCGCGGTACATGGCGATGTCGGCATTTTTCATCAGGGTTTGTTCATCTCTTCCATCGTCTGGATATACACAAATGCCGATGCTGGCAGTCACGCGACATTCCTGGCCATTGATATCGATAGGTTCGAGCGATGCGGACAAAATTTTCTGTGCAACAGTGGCTATTTGTTCAGTGTTTTCCGGCTCAGGCAACATAACGACAAATTCGTCGCCACCGAGGCGGCCCACCACGTCACTGGCACGCAAGCATTGCTTCAGGCGTGCCGCCATTTCGCACAGTAAAAAATCACCTGCTTCATGACCGAGCGTGTCATTGATATTTTTGAATCTATCCAAGTCGATAAAAAAAACAGCGAGTTTGCGATGGTAGCGATGCGCTGATTCAATCGCCAAATTCAATATCTGGCTAAACATAAAACGATTGGGGAGTGACGTTAAACTATCGTGCGTAGCTAAAAAGTGAATGTGCTGTTCGGAGCGTTTGCGATCACTAATGTCGCGGCCGATACCGCGATAGCCACGAAATTTTCCGTCCTCATCGAATGCAGGTAGGCCCGTTAAGCTAATGAAATAGGTTTTGCCGTTGTCTGCTACACGGCGCAGTTCCAAATCGCGAAACGGATTGCGCTCGGCCACTAGATCCTCATATTCAATCCAGGACTCGGATATGAGTGTAGTGCCGGGCAATTCTTTTAAACTCTTACCAAGAACTTCAGCGCGTGTATAACTTGATTTATTGTTCGGGTCTTCGAATTCAATAAATTGCATATCTGCATCTTGTTCCCAATACCAGTCTGAGGATAATTCAATCAAACTACGGAACCTTGCCTCACTTTCACGCAATGCGCGCTCGGCGCGGCGACGTAACGTAATATCGCGGCCAATGCCAACCAG
>NZ_JBRFPI010000377.1:0-4330 GCF_053579595.1 Cellvibrio sp. | reverse complement strand
CTGCATTGCCAGTTTGCGAAGCGCAGAGCAGCAGCAATTCAGGTTTGGGCTGTGCAGGTGCAGCCATAGATGTAACCCCCATAGGAAGCACACGGCTAAACATACCCGCAAGCAGACCATTTACCCAGGTGCGATGATTGGGATTAATAGGTGCATCTGCAGGCAGTGCGGGCACAGCGGAAATTAACTTTGCAGTAGCGTGCAGGCCGCTGATATAACCGCCCAGATAAGTGCGCTCGGCTTCTGAGAAATTGGGGGCTACGGCTTCTACTACGCCGATTTTTTCGGCGAAGGTTTTAATCAGGGTCATGCTGGTTTCCTCAGCCACGGCGGCAAAAGCCATAGAGCTGGTGTAATCATAGTCGTGGGCAGCGGAATTTTCGGCGGAATCTTTTTCCTCCACAAATACGTCGACACGCTTAAGTGCGACGGCGGCTATTTTTAATTCTGGCTGCTGCGAAATTGCATCGATTTTATCGCTGGTCACTGCATTGATACAGAGGTTATCGCCGTAGACATCGTTCCAGTGGATGGGTGCAAAACAGCAGCCAGGTTGCACGCGATCCGTCACCACCGCAGGTAAAATAGCGTAGCCGCGACGCGAGCGGATCTCCACTTTGTCTTTATTTTTGATACCTAATTCAGCCGCATCTTGCGGATGAATTTCCACAAAGGTGCCAGGATTTAATTTATTGAGCGTGGCAATTTTTCCGGTTTTAGTCAGCGTGTGCCACTGGTGCTGAACGCGGCCGGTATTTAGTACCATGGGAAATTCAGCATCAGGCATTTCAGCCGGATTTACATGGGGGCGCGCATGAAAAATAGCTTTGCCAGAATCAGTCGCAAATTGCAGCAAAGGAGCGCTGCCATCATCCATTAACTTTAATGGTTGATTGATACCGGTATTTAAATAGCGGATCGGATTGCGCGTAGAGGTTTCATCGGCACAGGGCCATTGCAGTGGCGACTCGCGCAAACGTGTGTAATTAACACCGCGCAAATCGTACCCAGTTTTGGGGTTATAACTTTGTTTGATTTCTTCAAATACGTCAGCGGCGGAATTAAAACTGAATCCCTCACTAAAACCCATCTCGCAGGCGACGCGCGCAATAATTTCCCAATCGGCCATAGCTTCACCGGGTGGGCTCACTGCTTCTTGCATGAGGGTGATATTGCGCTCGGAGTTGATCATCACCCCTTCGGCTTCCGCCCATAACGCACCGGGCAATAAAATATCGGCGTAGCGATTGGTTTCGGTATCGAGGAACGCATCCTGTGCGATGACCAATTCTGCTTTTTGCAGACCTTCAATAACGATTTTACGATTGGGGACAGACGCAACCGGATTAGTGCAAATTACCCAGCAAGCTTTTACTTCGCCGGCAGCCATGCGCTCAAACAAATCGACGGTGCCTTTGCCGAGTTTGGTGCTGATACTGCCCGGTTCAACACCCCACAGATTTTCGATAAATTCACGGTCTTTTTCCATTAGCAATGTGCGCTGCCCCGGTAAACCCGGGCCCATATAACCCATCTCGCGCCCGCCCATGGCATTGGGTTGTCCGGTAAGTGAAAAAGGGCCGCTGCCGAGGCGACAAATTTTTCCTGTCGCTAAATGTAAATTGCAAATTGCATTGGTATTCCAGGTGCCGTGAGTGCTTTGGTTTAAGCCCATGGTCCAGCAAGTCATAAACTCGGGCGCATTGCCGATCATGTCAGCAGTTTTAATCAACGACTCGATTGAGAGACCGGTTATCTCACTGACGTTTTCCGGTGTGTAATCCGCTAAAAATATCGGAAAATTTTCCCAGCCTTGCGTGTATTGCGCGATAAATTCTGGATCAGTTTTACCATTTTTGTGCAGCAAAAATAACAGACCGTTTAAGAACGCGAGATCAGTGCCAGGCTTGATCGGCAGATACAGATCCGCTTTGTCCGCGGTTGTAGTGCGGCGCGGATCGACCACAATTAATTTCGCACCGGCTTTGACGCGATCCATCATGCGCAAATACAAAATCGGGTGGCAGTCGGCCATGTTCGCGCCAATCACCAAAAACAAATCGCTGTGGTCAAAATCCTGGTAGGAACCGGGTGGCGCATCGGAGCCGAGCGAGAGCTTGTAACCGGCGCCTGCACTCGCCATACACAAGCGCGAATTGGATTCGATATTGTTGGTGCGTAAAAAACCTTTGGCGAGTTTGTTGGCGAGGTATTGGGATTCAATCGACATCTGCCCCGAAACATAAAAACTGATGGCATCGGGACCGTGCTTATCCAGAATTTCACGCAGGCGCTTGGCGGTAGTGCTGATAGCCTGCGCCATGGGTGTCATTACGGGATCTCGGTTGCGCTCGCTGCGCACAAAAGCGGATTCCATTCGGCCGGAATTGGTGAGCGCCTGGGCGCTGGTCTGGCCCTTGGTGCACAGGCGGCCAAAATTGGAGGGATGGTTTTTATCACCCGTGACCTTGGTGATTTTTTTGCCGTCAGTTTCCAGCACCATGCCGCAGCCAACACCACAATAAGGGCACACTGAACGCACGGATTTACTATCGTTTTCAAGAACGGATTCAGACATAGACTTGCAACTCCTCATTGGGAGGGGTTTAGCAAGCGCTATGCCAGTGGCTGATGGAAGTGGCGAAGACAGTTTAACCTATTGATTTCATGAGAGTAATTTTGAATTTTTTCAAAAAAGCTCCCCCTGTTGCAGTCAGATGCAGCCTCCACACCATATTTTCTGCATCATCTAAATGCAGTTTTTCACTTGTCGGGCATGGGTTTGTTTTTTGTTGGTGCAAGAGAGGCGCTGAACAACCGCTATAACTTGCGAGCAACTCATTGCTCTTGCACCAAAATAAGACAATTATCTGGTTTTAAACTCTCCAACCAATTGTTGTAACTCTGCACCGACGCTGGCCAACTCGTCTCCTGATTGGTTGGAGCGCGCCGCATAGCGACCTGCGGATTCGGTAGCATCAGCAATCACATGCATGCTTCGGTTAATCGACTCAATCACTTGGGTTTGCTCTTCTGCAGCGGTGGCAATTTGCAAGCCGCGCTGACTGATGGTGCTGACTTGCTGGTCGATTGCACCGAGCGCCTCCGAGGTGGCACAGACCATCTGGACCGAGACATCGCCCTTGACCAAACTGCGCTTGATCGACTCGCTGGCGCTGTTAGTGCTGGCTTGCAAGCGCTGAATCATAGCTTGAATTTCTTGGGTGGATGACTGGGTGCGCGCGGCTAATGCGCGCACTTCATCCGCTACCACCGCGAACCCGCGCCCCTGTTCGCCAGCCCGCGCCGCTTCAATGGAAGCGTTGAGCGCGAGCAAATTGGTTTGCTCGGCGATACCACGAATAACATCTGACACAGCGCCAATACCATTCACATCCTGCTGCAACAGCTGCAATCCCTCGGTGTTGAGCTTCACTTCAGAAGAAAGCGCCTGAATGTTATCGATCGACTTGGCGGCGGTTGATTGTGCATCTTTGGTAGTAGATTCAGCCAGATTGGCGGCCGCAGCCGCATCTTGCGTACTACGGGCAACTTCGACTGCAGATGCTGCCATTTCGTTGATGGCACTGGCAACTTGCAAGGTTTGTTCACGTTGCTGTTCAAGGGTTTGGTAGGTAGCACTGGTGTCTTGCGAGACCTGCTGGCTGATACTTGCAACTTGCAGGGTGAGCTGCTGGATACGCTGGATCATCCCGTGAATGGAATCCACAAAACTGTTAAACGCCGAAATAACCGCACCGATTTCATCGTTGCTGGTACGTGTCAGACGACGAGTCAAATCGCCACCGCCACGCGCTATATCTTCCAGGCTGCGCACCAAACCGTTGAGTGGAGCCAGCGTTTTATTGGCAATATATATCGCGAGCAGCGCAATCGCCCCCAGCAATACCAACGCCGCCACAAAAACCCACATCAATGTCGCGGTGATGTGTTCATCAGCCACTGCGCGTGCCGAAGCGACCGCACTATCGATACTATCTATATAAAACCCGGTTCCCAGCATTAGGTCCCACTTGTCGAGCCAAATGGCGTAGCTGAGTTTTGGATAGGCAGTATCGCCCTGGCCTAAACGTGGAAAATGGTAGGTGACAAAACCGCCGCCCGCCTGCCCCTGCTTGACCAGCTCATTGATCAGGAAGACGCCATTAACGTCTTTGTAGTCGCGAAAGCTGTCGCCAATACGCGCACTGTCACTGCCGGAAAACACCCGTATCGAGCTGCCATCGTAGCCAAAGTAGTAGCCATCTTTGCCGTTTTTCAATTGTTTCAACAGGGTGATGGCCTGGTCTTTTTCGGCGGACTCACCCTT
>NZ_JBRFPI010000376.1:0-4331 GCF_053579595.1 Cellvibrio sp. | reverse complement strand
GTACTTTGCGTTTATCGGTCTGCGAGCGGACGCGTTCGATCAGTGCGCGGCTTTCCAGCCGGTCGAGAATGCTGGTAACCGTTGCCTGACTGAGGCTCATGGCATCTGCCAGCTCCCGTGAAGTGGCGCGCTCTTCGCTGTGGATCAACTGCAGCAGGCGCAGTTGTGGGCCGGTAACGCTGGCGGTTTTTACCAATTGTTTGGAGTGAAGGTCGATGGCGCGGATAACGCGGCGCAACGAGGTAAGTACTTCGTCGATCTGGTTCATCTAGGGTCCGATAGGGTTGCCAATTGTCGCCAGCATGCCCGCTGCAGGTGTACTTGTCACCTCTCGTCAGAAAATTAACCCTAGACCTGGCGGGATTAATTTTGTACACTTTATAAATGCTTAGTGTTCTAAGTAAATTATTTCTATAAAAATAATCATCTATTCATTTTTGTAATTTTAATCAATGATAAAATTGCATAAAAGCAAAATACCCTATCGATTTTTGTTTTATTGTAACGATTATTATCGATTTATTAATTAGTGTTGTAATTATAATTGCAGCCGAAAAAGACGAGCTATGGAGGTCTGTATGAACGCCAGAAACGATCTTTTATTGGACAAGTTAGAGTTGCGCGCACCTCTGCCATCCGATGGTCATCAATTAAATCAGCTGGTGGAAGCCAGTCCACCGCTGGATAGCAACTCGGTCTACTGCAATCTCCTGCAATGCCTGCATTTTGCCGATACCTCAGTCGCCGCGGTGCTGGATGGCCGTCTCGTGGGTTTTATCTCCGCCTATTGCCCGCCTAATGAACCGGAAACACTATTTGTGTGGCAGGTGGTGGTGGCTGAGCCAATGCGTGGGTCGGGGTTGGCCAAACGGATGTTGCATTGGCTCATCGAGCAACCGGGTACCGAGCAGGCATTGAGTTTGACAACAACGATTACTCCCGATAACCGCGCTTCATGGGCATTATTTGAAAGTTTTGCGCATGACTGCGACGCCCTGCCAGTGAAAAGTGTATTGTTCCAGCGCGATCGGCATTTTGCCGGACAGCACGACGATGAATACCTATTGCGCATTTCCCCCCTTCCCAATCGTCCCGATAAATCCATGGCAAATCATTTGGATGATTTGCGCAGCAGTTTGCGTACCCCCGGCAGTCGTCGCTGGTTAGACTAATTTGGCGTTTTTATAGCTCTGAATTAATCACAGCAAATTTTTGACAGTAATTTTCACGGCGATTTTTTCGTCGCAGGATTTTTATTGCCTGTTTTTTATGAAAGTAGATTATCAAGAGGAGTGTGGAGTATGAAAATTTTCCAGAAAATGGAGTCAGAAGTCCGTTCCTATTCACGTTCATTCCCGGTGGTATTTCATCAAGCGAAGGGCAGCTATCTTTATGATGAGGCGGGGAAAGCCTATCTCGATTTTCTTGCGGGTGCTGGTTCGCTCAATTACGGTCACAACAATCCGCTGCTAAAAAAAGCCTTGATGGATTACATCGAGCAAGACGGCATTACTCATGGCCTGGATATGCACACGCAAGCCAAAGCCCAATTCCTTACTCGCTTCCGCGATTTAATTCTCACTCCGCGTGAACTTAATTACCGCGTGCAATTTACCGGGCCGACCGGCGCTAATGCGGTGGAGGCCGCGTTAAAAATTGCGCGCAAAGTAAAAGGCCGCAGCAATGTTATCGCCTTCACTAACGGGTTTCACGGTGTATCACTCGGCGCCGTTGCTGCCACCGGTAATGAGCATCATCGCGGTGGTGCCGGTGTGCCGCTTGGTAATGTTGAGCGTATGCCGTTTTGTGGTTATCACGGGCGCGATGCCGACACGCTCAAAATGATGGACAAATTATTGAGTGATCCTTCTAGCGGTGTAGATGTACCTGCCGCCGTTATTGTCGAAGTGGTGCAAGGCGAAGGTGGATTAAATGTTGCTGCAGATAGCTGGCTGCAAGGTTTGCAAAAATTGTGTCGCAAACACGACATGTTATTAATTGTCGATGACATTCAGGCAGGTTGTGGCCGTACCGGTACGTTTTTCAGTTTTGAATCCAGTGGTATCAAACCGGATATTGTCACGCTCTCTAAATCCTTGAGCGGTTTTGGTTTGCCTTTCTCGGTGGTGTTATTAAACCCGGTGTTGGATCGCTGGTTGCCTGGCGAGCACAACGGCACTTTTCGCGGTAATAATCATGCATTTGTCACGGCGACGGCAGCGCTCGATGTTTATTGGAGTGACGACTATTTCACGCAGGAAATTAATACAAAAGCAACCATTATCAAACAGTATTTGACGGCCATAGTGGAGAGCTATTCGCCTCCTGCGTTACGGGTTAAAGGTCGTGGATTAATGCAGGGTGTGGAATGCATTAACGGGGAAATTGCCGCTGCGATTTGCAGTCACGCTTTTGAACGCGGGTTGATAATTGAAACTGCAGGTAATCAAGGGCAAGTAGTTAAATGTTTTTGTCCGCTTACCATTGGTGAAGAAGATTTGCGCAAAGGGTTAAAAATTATTGATATGAGTTTTGCAGCGGTCATGCGTGACTATAGTCAGCTAAAAAGTGCGTAATTCAATCCGGCAATATGATCAGCGAGTGTATTTATTATGATTGTTAGAAAATTATCCGAGGCAAAATTACAAGGTCGCAGCGTGAGCGCAGAGGGTTGGGAAAGTAATCGTTTATTATTGAAAAGTGATGGCGCTGGCTTTTCGTTTCACATTACCCGCATTTTTAAAGATGCAGTGCTACACATGCACTACCAAAATCATATTGAATCTGTGTATTGCATCAGTGGTTTTGGCGAGATAAAAGATGTTGCTAGTGGAGCGATTCACCCCATCGAGCCTGGCACCATTTATATTTTAGATAAACACGACAAGCACATTCTGCGCGCATTCGAAGAAATGGAAATGGCTTGTGTATTTAACCCACCTCTGCTGGGGCGGGAAGTACACAATGCCGAAGGTGCTTATGGTTTGGCAGCAGAAGTGATTGTATGAAGCAAAACGTCGCTTTCAAACGGGCTTTTGTTTTGCTGTTGATCGTGCTTTTGTCGCTGCTGTTTGCAGAAAGTATTCAGGCGCAGGGTTTGCCAAATGTAGAGGCAGGTGCAGAAGCGGGTGAAAAAGCAGAACAAGCACAGAAAGTGGTAGAGCATTTGAATGCGCCGCTCTACAGCGCGTTTACCGAGCGCTACATTCTGGATGAATTAAAATCCCTGCGTACCGATATGGCGGCACAGCGGGTCGAATTTATTCAGCAAATTACTGATCGCCAGATTGAAGCTGTAGATCGCAGTGTGAGTTATGCCACCAATACTGTATCCAATTTTTTCTACATCATTGCGGCAGTGAGTTCAGTGTTAGTCATAGTGGGATGGACATCCATCCGCGAGATGAAAGAAAAAATGGGCAATCTTGCCGATAAAGAATTGCGCAAATTGATTGGTGCTTACGAAGAGCGGCTGCGGGAAATTGAACAGCAGTTGCGTGAAAAATCCACCTATATCGATGAAAACCGCGAAGCCATTGAGCGTACCAAAGAAATTCACGCACTCTGGTTACGCGCGGCGCAAGAGTCTGCACCGGCGAATAAAATTGCCGTGTACGATCAAATTCTCGCACTCAATCCTCGTGATTGTGAAGCGCTGACCTATAAAGCTGATGCTGCGCTGGAATCGAATGAGCCGCAGTGGGCATTCAATTTGTGTCAGAGCGCATTGCAGCGTGATTCTTCAAATGCCCACGCCTTTTATCAACTCGCTTGTGCGCATGCGGCGCTGGCGCACTTTGATGATGCCATCAATTTTTTAACCAAAGCCTTAATTAATGGTGACGCGCGGCTGGATGATTTTGCCAAAGACCCTGCGCTCCAGCCCCTGCATCACCTGCCTGCGTTTGAGCAGTTGTTAGTGGATGCGGGCACTGCCGGCCCGCTGGAAATCAAGGGGTGAGCATGGCGCGTGCAGGACATGACTATGCTGGCTAGTTTTGTTTTGTGCATGGCCATTTTTTTAATGGTAGGTCTTGCCTCTGCTCGGCTGCGAAAAAATAATCAGCAGGATTATTATCTTGCCAGTCACAGCATTTCACCTTGGTTGGTGGGATTATCCGCCGTCGCGACCAATAACAGCGGCTACATGTTTATCGGTGTGATTGGCTACACCTATGCGGTGGGTTTATCTGCAGGTGTATTAATGCTCGGTTGGATTCTGGGTGATTTTCTTGCATCGTTATTAGTGCATAAAAAATTACGTGCAGTGGCGTTAAATTCCGGGCAGAGCAGTTATGTAGGTGCTTTGAGCCAGTGGGCTGGTTTTTCGG
>NZ_JBRFPI010000375.1:0-4350 GCF_053579595.1 Cellvibrio sp. | reverse complement strand
TGTATGTACAGGATGAAATTCCGTGCTTGTACCAGTGCCATCACCAAAATTCCAGATGTAGGTCAGTGCATCGCCATTTACATCGACAGACTTGGTACCGTCGAATGTAATGATCGCTGGGGCAATCCCGCCCATGATGGAGGTTTTAATTGCTGCTGAAGGAGCACGATTAACAACAGTGCCATCGGTACCAGGATCTTTTGCCGCTTGGCCACCAGAGAGATAAACATCATCAATGCTAATACCTGCAGTTTCGCCAGTGCCCTACACTTGCAACAACTGACGAACATCAAACAAATCCAGATCTTTGGCGAGTTCACTCATCGGGATAATGATGTCATGCCATTGGCCATCGCGTACAAAACCGTAGGGATCGCTACCGGCTTTAAAATTGATCCACTTCTGGCCGATGTTATTGAGCGGGCCACTTTTGAAACCGATTTGGAAATCGCCAGTGTGTGAAGTCTTCATAGAGAAATGCAATTTTGCATCCGCATTATCAAACGCCGTGAGGTTAAAACCATCGCGCGCCGTCAAGCCCATGCCATACCAACCTTTACCGGTTGATTTTAAATGCAGCGCCGAATTGCCTTCTTTATTTGCACCGGTTTCCAATGTGAGGGTGTTATCCCACAGGAACAAATCACCGCTTACACCAAACGCAAACTCTCCAGCATTTTTGTGTGCGGGCGTTTCAGTATAAATACCAAAGTTGCCAAATTCCGGCGTTTGCAACGCAATACTTTCAGTTAAATAAATATTGTCGAACGCAATTTCCATAGGTGCAGCGGGACCTGGGCCAAACACACTGAACAGGGTTTTCATGGTTTCAAAATCGAGATTGCCGAATTTGCTGAGCGGAATCGCAACGTGATGCCATTCGCCATCGCGCACGAGACCGTATTGATCGCCGCCCTCATTGAAATCAACTTTTCCATCACCACCGGATGTACTGGCGAGGCCAATACTGAAACTGCTGGTGGAATTGGTTTTGATATCCAAATGCAGGTAGCCGTGTTTGTAGTTGCGCAGGTTTTGGTCTTTGTGTACCAAGCCCATGCCCCACCAATTGCCCGCCGCAATAGAATAAGCCAAAGCACCACTGCCTTCAGAAGGCGTAGTAGCGATGTTGGTCATGTTATTCCATACATACAAACTGGTGCGGTCGCCCCAATTCAATTCGTTCAATACCGGAGTCGTTTCGGTGCTGATACCAAAGTTACCGCTCGGCAAATCGGCATTGGCAACCTGCACTTGCGTGCTTGGGTTGGCGTAGAGGCGCACGTAATCCACATACATTTTGCCGGGGAAAGGTGCGGTGATCAGTGCTGGATCAGTAATCTCAACAAAATTCCAACCTCCCACTGCGAGGTTCAAAATAATTGACGCAGGGTTATCGCGGAACTCCGACATGTTGGGGTCGGTGATATCCATGTTGAAGTAAGGATTGCCATCCACGCTGATGGTGATATTGGTCGGCGTCCAGTCAAGCTTATAGGTGTGGTAATCCTCATAAAAATTGGTGGGCAGTTGGGTAGATACCGCGTGATCTGCTTGCAGCCAATCGCTCCAGGTTCCGGTTTCATGCCACCAATGCAGGGCTGCCGAGACTGATTTGTTGCCCGTGCCATCGGCCAATGCCGATTTGTAACCTGCTTCGAGGATGTCCCACTCGCCGGATTTAGGCCAACCATCCAAACCGAAGTTGGTACCCAGCATCCAGAAGGCAGGCCAGAGGCCGTTGTCTACGCGGGGTAGTTTAATACGCGCTTCAAGGGTCCCGTATTTGAATGACATACGGCCATTGGTGTGCAAACGCGCCGAGGTGAATTGTTTGCCCTCATAGGCTTCGCGTTTGGCTTCGATGACGAGTTTGCCATCTTCTATGTAGGAATTTTCACTGCGGGCGGTGTAGTACTGCAATTCGCCATTGCCGTTACCGTCGCCGCCGACTTTGTAGGACCAAATGGTATTGTCGATTCGCGTCCCGTTGAATTCGTCCGACCAGATAGGTGTGGTTTGCGCAAAAGCGGGGGCAGTCATGGTGAGACCAACACCCAGCGCCAAAGCGCCTTGGGTAATGTACCGCAAGGGAGTTTTCATGGTGTTACCTGCATCGTTATGGTTATTGATTTACTTACTGTGGTTGCTACTAACTGTTGTTATTAGTTGCTTAATAGTTCTCTCGTCTTATTCCCGCTGGCGCGGTGGCCGATTAAGACAGAGTTAGTTTCCACAGAAATAACCATGCAGGCGTTCGCATGACATCGTCGTTAAAAATATTTTGGTTTGGCTGGTGTGCACCATCCGAACGCTGCGAACCAGCGCACACCAAGGCTTTCCGCTTATTCCAGAATCCGTCCCACTTTAAGTTTTGGCTGGATTATTCATAACCATTCGCTGGATTCGCCTGCATCCGCAACTCCAGCGCTATATCAATCAATTGTGTAATTAATTGCCAGGCCATAGCTGCGCGGAGGGTTGTACAGCCCCCGGGGTACCCCGAGAAAGGACACTGAGCGCTGCCGGAGATTGTTTTCATCGGTGATGTTTTTCATCCAAAGCGAAATATCCCAGTGCGAAGCGATATTCAGCCCCAGGCGGGCATTGGCAGAAAAATAATTGGGGATGGCATTGTCCGGCGTGTTATTGGGATTGGAAAAATAATCGCCGGTATAGCCGTAATCGATATGACCGTATACCTCAGCTTGCTGAAACAGCGGCCGGCTGTAGTCGATGGCTACAAAATAAGTATGCTCGGGTGCATAAGGTAGATAGTTATCATCGTAATCTACGCCTAATCCCCCACCGTTTTTAAACTCATCAAAACGTGCCTGGGTGAAGGCGGTATTGAAACTCACACTGAGATGATCAGTCAGCAATGCATTGATATCCAGCTCAACTCCCTGGGTTGTGACTTTTCCGGCATTGGTCAATGACAACACCGCACCGGATGATTGCGTGGGAACGAACTGGAATACCTGGAAGTCGTCAAACTTGGTGATAAATCCGGCGAGATTGATGGTTAGTCGTTTATCCAAAAAAGCAGTTTTTGCGCCTATCTCATAATTGATAGCGTATTCAGGATCAAACTGGAAATGCTCCAGCGTGGTAATAAAGTCGGCGTTCCATCCCCCACTCTTGTAGCCACGCGCGACGCTGGTGTAGAGCAGTACATCTTGTACCAGCTGAAAATTAATCCCGAATTTTGGCAGCGGTTCATCAAAGGTTTTTTGATCGCGCAGATGATCAACATCGATAAATGAACCTATGTTATCCACACTGGAGTAATCAATATTTTTGGCTTCATGCACAAAGCGCAGGCCGCCCGTCAGGCTCCAGCGGGAATCGAGCTGATAATTGCCATGCACAAATAAGGATGAAGACTGTACCTCTGCCGTGGCAGGTGTCTGTATTGATGCGTTAGGCGCTGGGCGAAACAAAGCGCCGGTGATGGCGCTACGCTGGGTTGAAATATCCTGCTCTAAAAAATAGGCGCCAATAACGTAATCGAACTTTTTACCTTTGGGTGATGCCAATCGTAATTCCTGGCTGACCTGATCGCTCTTTTCATCAAAAATACTAACGGCAACATCAAAGGGTGAATAATCCTCTTCACTTAGCTCGGTAAATTCATTGGCGCGAATGCCGGTAATAGACGTCCAGCGAAAATCGCCGAAGGTTTCGTAACTCGCTTCGATAGTCGCGCCTTTTAATTCCCGCCGCTCAAACTCATCAGCATTGTGCGCAACGACAAAGGGCTCAGGAGCCAGAGTAAAGCCATTTAATCCACCATTGGCGAGTGCTTCAGCATTAGTGGATTGATCATCATCCTTTAAATAATCAAAACCGATATCCAGCAGTAGATTTTCAACGCCCACATAGCGAAACTTCAGTTTTGCCACATTTCTATTAACGCCTTGCAGATCACGTTGGAGCGCAATGTTATCTATGTAACCATCTTGCTGGGTGGTACCAACCAATAAGCTGGCAAACAAATCCGCAGTGAGCGGTAAATTTATTTTCCCGGTGAGCGACTGTAAATTGTAATTACCGGTATTGGCGAGCAACCCGGCATTAAAATGCTCCTCCGGTTTTTGCGTAACAATGTTGATAGCTCCCGCCAACGCATTAGTACCGGCTAAAGTGCCTTGCGGGCCGCGCAACACTTCAAGGTGCGCAACATCTAACAAACTTTGGTCAAAACTGGATGAGCGCCCGGTCAATACACCATCGATATAAACAGCGACGCGAGCATTGGTGCCTATATTGCGCGAATAATCGCCCACACCGCGGATCGCTATCTCACCGCGGGTATTCCTATCGCCACGCCCGAAATTGATATTGGGA
>NZ_JBRFPI010000374.1:0-4355 GCF_053579595.1 Cellvibrio sp. | reverse complement strand
GTCAAAGGCAGTGTCGCAGGGTTCAGCGTGGGCATTGTTCGCGCTGGCATTCATCGCAGTGTATCGAGAGGTTTTTGAGACTGTGTTGTTTTATTCCGCACTGGCAGCAGATGGAAATGGCGGCGCGTTGATGGCCGGTTTTTTCACAGCGTTAGTGTTATTGATAATAATCGCGTGGGCATTGCTGCGCACAAGCGCACGTATGCCGCTTGGAACATTCTTCTCTTTTACCTCCATTTTGGTGGTTGTACTTGCGGTAGTGTTAATTGGCAAGGGCGTATCCGCTTTGCAAGAGGCAGGATGGATAGGCGTAACGCTCATTACGATCCCACGTATCGAATGGCTCGGACTTTATCCCACACTGGAGACATTTATCTCACAAATAATCGTAGCCTTTGTTGCAGCAGGTGGCTTCGGTTGGAGTTGGTTTAAAACTCGCAACAATACGATCAAATAATTCAAATGAATGGCTTTGGTTAAATTAGCGCTATCCTGTCATGTGAAATTACGGGCATAGCGCTAATGCTTTCTTGATGAGTTTGGATAAAGGATCTTCGTTGTAATGGAAACAATGGTTGATGTCGTTATTATCGGCGGCGGTCAGGCCGCACTCTCTGTAGCTTACTATCTGCGTCGCACGGATTACTCCTTCGTTATTCTGGATGCAGAGACTTCCCCCGGCGGTGCCTGGCAACATGGCTGGGACAGTTTGCGTCTTTTCTCGCCCTCCACCTGGAGTTCGTTATCGGGCTGGCAAATGCCACCCACGCAGGAAACTTACCCAAGTCGCGATCAAGTAATTCGGTATCTGGCCAACTATGAATCCCGGTACGAATTTCCGGTGCAGCGTCCGCTGTTAGTCAATGCCGTGAATAACCATGGCGATCATCTGGAAGTTGTCAGCCAACACCAGACTTGGCATGCGCGTGTCGTGGTCAGTGCCACCGGTACCTGGCGAAATCCGTTCATACCACCTTATCCCGGTATCAATCTATTCCAAGGGCTTCAGCTCCACTCGGCTCACTACCAATCCCCTATACCTTTCCAAAATAAAAAAGTGCTGGTCGTAGGCGGCGGCAATTCCGGGGCGCAAATTCTCGCGGAAGTATCGCGCCTTGCTGATAGCACCTGGGTTACTCCGAGTGAACCGCTGTTTTTGCCCGATGATGTGGATGGGCGCGTGTTATTCCAGCGCGCTACGGATCGCTGGAAAGCGCATCTTGAAGGGCGAGAGGTCGATCAACCCGTGGGTGGTTTGGGCGATGTGGTCATGGTGCCACCCGTTAAAGAGGCGCGCGAACGTGGCGTGCTGCATTCCGTGCGGCCGTTCAAACAGTTCACGGCGACCAGTGTTATCTGGGAAGATAGTTCCGAGACTTCGGTAGATGCCGTGATCTGGTGTACCGGATTTCGCCCCGCACTTTCGCATTTGCATTCATTGGGCGTAATCAATTCTGAAGGCAAAGTTGATGTGGAGGGTACCCGCTCAGTACAGGAACCACGCTTGTGGTTAGTCGGTTACGGCGAGTGGACGGGATTGGCCTCTGCCACGCTTATCGGTGTAGGGCGGACGGCGCGAACTACAGCGGAGGAAATCGAGCATTATCTGGCTAAATCTTAACGGAAATGTTACGACTGTCATAAAACCGTAACCTGCCGCTGTTGAAATTGACCCCGGTAAATTTAAACACTGCGAGGATAATTTCATGAAAAAATCATTGGCAATTGCCGCGTTGACTGCGTTTGTTTCGATGTCTGTATTCGCTGGCCCTTACGATAAACCAGGTTTCGTCACCTTTGAAAAAGATGGCCGTGTGTGGGTATTTAAAACGGATTCTGAAGCCTTGAAACAATTTCAGGAGCATGGCGAGCCAGCAAAACAAGTCACGTTGATTGGTAAAGGCCCTGAAGGAAAAACACTCAAGACCGATGATATGAAAACCGCAGAAGAGTATTTGAAGTTGCTTGCAAAAGCAGAGTAAATCCGGAATTTAAAAAGCCCGACTATTTGCAAAAATAGTCGGGCTTTTTTTGTTCGGCTTATCACAGAGAAAAATTACGTTGGAGCAACCTGTTTTGGTAACGCCAATGAAATTAACGCTGCCAACGCAATAAAACCGGTCGATACCCACAAACACGCTTCCAGCCCGGCGACCTGATAAACCCAGCCAGATAATAAGGTGCCTATCAAGCGCCCCAAGGCATTTGCCATATAATAAAAACCGACATCCAATGAAACGCCGTCGGACTTCGCGTAATTCACAATCAAATAACTGTGCAGTGACGAATTGATCGCAAACACGGCGCCGAATACCAACAAACCACCAATCAATACTTGAGTCACCGGCAAGCTGGTCGCACTCATGCCCAGTGCAATAGCCGCAGGAATACCAGTAAGGATAAGTGCCCATAGGAAGGCGTGACCACCACCGGGAACCTTACCTTGTGCTTTGCCGATAATCAGTGGTGCGATAGATTGGACAATGCCATAACCAATCACCCAGGCCGCCAGAAAACCGCCCACCCACCAAAAATCCCAACCGAGCTGGCTGCTTAAAAATACCGGCAAGGCCACCACAAACCACACATCGCGCGCGCCAAATAAAAACAGGCGCGCGGCCGACAAAATATTGATTGCACGGCTTTTGGAAAACAATTCACTGAACTTGGGTTTGTTTTTGGCTTTGCCTAAATCTTTCTTCAGGAGCATCAGGCTCGCCAGCCAAATCACACCCAGCGCGATGGCCATAGCGACGACTGCACCGGTAAAACCCATCAGCGCCAACAATGCGCCACCGAGAAAAAAGCCAACGCCTTTCAATGCATTTTTGGAGCCTGTCAGCAGCGCAACCCATTTAAATAATTTGCCCTGTTGATCGCCCGGCACCAATAATTTGATCGAACTTTTTGCACTCATTTTGTTGAGGTCTTTGGCGATACCCGAGAGCGCCTGAGCGCCCATGACCCAAATCGGGGTGAGCATGATCGTGGGCACTGCCAGCATCAACAGTGCGATAACTTGCAGCGCGAGGCCGATATTCATGGTGCGGTTAAGGCCGATGCGGGCACCGAGATAACCGCCCACCAAATTAGTGACCACACCAAAAATTTCATAAAACAAAAACAGGGCAGCAATTTGCAGCGGGCTATAACCCAATTGGTGAAAGTGCAACACCACCAGCATGCGCAAGGCGCCATCGGTTAAGGTAAATGCCCAATAATTGCCGGTGACAACAAAATATTGTTTTATCTCTGCGCTCAGCTTGCCAGCCCCGGTAGTTGCCATGTTTATGCTCCTGCGTCCGCAAGGCCGACCAGTTTTGCCAATTCAACCGTGCGATTGGAATAACCCCATTCGTTGTCGTACCAGGCATAGATTTTTACCTGGGTGCCGTTAATCACCATGGTGGATAAAGCATCCACAATTGACGAGCGTGGATCACCGCAGTAATCGGTAGACACCAGGGGGCGCTCTTCATAGCCCAGAATATTCAGCAGTTCGTTTTCACTGGCGGCTTTCAGCAAGCCATTCACTTCTTCAACCGTGGTGGCGCGTTCCACTTCAAAGACACAATCCGTCAGTGACGCATTGGCCAAAGGAACTCGTACCGCATGACCATTCAAGCGGCCGCGCAATTCCGGAAATATTTCAGCAATCGCTGTCGCCGATCCGGTTGTGGTCGGAATTAAATTGGAACCGGATGCACGTGCACGGCGCAAATCTTTATGCGGTTGATCCAGAATGGATTGGGTGTTGGTGAGATTGTGAATAGTCGTAATAGAACCGTGTTTGATTCCCAGTTTTTCGTGAATCACTTTCACAACTGGTGCCAGGCAATTGGTGGTGCAGGATGCAGCGGTGACGATGCGATGCTCGGCGGGATTAAACAGATGCTGGTTTACACCCATCACAATATTCAGTGCGCCAGTTTCTTTTACTGGCGCGCTCACGACAACGCGATTAACGCCTTGGTCAAGATAAGCTTGCAATACGGCAACGGTTTTCATCTTGCCACTGGCTTCAAACACCAGATCACAATCCGACCAGTCGGTGTCGGCAATTGCCTTGTTGGTGGTGATGCGAATCGATTTCCCGTTAATGATCAGCGCACCATTTTCTGCACTAACCGTTTCCGGCCAAGTGCCCTGTACCGAATCAAATTTCAGCAAATGCGCATAAGTTTCTGCATCGGCAGCGGGGTCATTGATTTACCCGAACTCTGTGCAAAGTTGGGGTTGGAATGGTTTCACTTGCCGATTGAGGATGATCATGCACCTGAACAACTTTTTCAGGACGCTTGGCAGAACGCTAGAGAGAAAATTCATGCATTGGTCAATGCCGGTAAAAGCATTGC
>NZ_JBRFPI010000373.1:0-4366 GCF_053579595.1 Cellvibrio sp. | reverse complement strand
GCGTTGCCTGCTAATACCAGCCGCGAAAATCGGGTGCGTATCCACAACCTGACCCTGAGCCTGCCAATGCTCAGCCAAGGCGTACCTTTCTTCCAAATGGGTAGCGACTTGCTGCGCTCCAAGTCCATGTCGCCCAACAGCTACAACGCAGGCGATTGGTTCAATGCGGTGGATTTCACTAAACAAAGCAACAACTGGGGTGTGGGGCTGCCGCCAGAATTGCGCGATGGCATCACCGATACCTATGTGCTCAGCCAGTTTGCCGATAGCCAATCCAAGCCGCTGCCAGCCGATATCGCTATGGCCGGTGAGGTATTCCAGGAGTTCCTCAGTATCGCCAGCAGCAGCCCGCTGTTCAGCCTGCAAACCGAGCAGGAAGTATTGGACCGTGTCGGTTTCCACGATGGTGGCAAAACCCAGGTGGCAGGCTTGATTGTGATGAGTATTGACGATGGCGCAGGCACAGTCGCCGGCACCGATTCAACGGCGCGCGCCGACTTAGACCCTGCCAACGACGCACTGGTAGTCGTGGTGAATGGCACCAGTCAAACCCAGGTGGCGATGGTGCCCACCGCGACCGGTTTTAGCCTGCACAGCACCCAGAAAGCCTCAGCCGATGCAACCGTGAAAGCGGCGAGTTTTGCCGAAGCGACCGGTAATGCGACCGGTGGTAGCTTCAGTGTGCCTGCCTACACCACGGCGGTATTTGTAAAAGCCCAAGCGGGCGCGCAAGGTGCTGGTTTGTCTGCCTCTGCTAGTTTGGGAGCAGCAGTTCCTGTGCCTTATGGCGATACCGCAGTCTATGTGCGCGGTGGTGTGTCAGCAGCCGGTTGGGACGCAACGGCCGCTAACCGTATGGCCTACGAAGGCGGCGGCGTTTACTCGGTGCTCCTGAATGTGCCTGCGGGCAACCACGAGTTCAAAATTGCCGAGGCTAACTGGAGCAGTCCGAACCTGGGTTCCAATGCGACGTTGGTACCGGGCAGTTCTATCACTCTGACGCAGGGCAGCAATGACAACATTCATCTTAATGTTGCGACAGCCGGTATCTACCGCTTTGAGTTGGATGCTTCGTCCAGCACTACCGCACCGACCCTCAAGGTGACCAACCCGGATACCTTCGGTGCAGTGCCTGTGTATCTGCGCGGCACCGTGACTGCATCAGGTTGGGATGCCAACGCAGGCAACCAATTGGTGTATCAAGGCAATAGCCTCTACGCGGTGACCTCGGCCATGGTTCCCGGTGACTACATGTTCAAAGTGGCATCGAGTGATTGGAGCACCTTCAACATGGGTGGCAATACCCCGGCGCAGTTAGGCCAGCCCCAGATCCTGACCCAAGGCAGCAATGACAATGTGCCGCTGACCATCACCAAAGCGGCGACCTACCGCTTTGAGGTCAACACGCGCAATGCCGATGCTCCTACCGTGCGGGTGTATGAGGATGACCTGTTCGCCGCAACGCCTATTTACGTGCGCGGTACCATCACCCCGTCTGGTTGGGATGCTAACGCAGGCAACCGCTTGACCTATGCTGGCGCCGGTCTTTACACCCTGACCGTCAACGTGGCTATGGGTAGTTACCAGTTCAAAATCGCCGAAACCAATTGGAGCAACCCGAATCTGGGTGGCACGGGCGCCGCTGTCGGGGAGGCAGCTGCATTAACCCAAGGCTCCAATGACAACCTGGCCATTACCATTCCTGTGACCGGCACTTACCGCTTTACGGTGGATACCACCCAGGCGGATGCCATCACGGTGCGGGTGGATCTGGTCGAGTAATAGCAGTGCCCGCGAGGGCATTTAGGAAGCGCTGCGCCCGGTGTGAGGGCGCAGCCCATAAAAAAACGCTATCCCTAACGGTTGAGAAGAACACGATGAAAACATTTAACGTAAAGCCTCTGGCCCTGGTGATATCCAGCCTCGCCGTGGCAGGTATTTCACCCGCGCTGCTGGCGCAAGAGCAGACCAAACCCGAGATCGAAGTGGAAGAGGTGATGGTCACCGGCTACGCCCGTTCGATCCAGAACAGTCTGGATACCAAACGCAACGCCGACACCGTAGTGCAGGCTATCTCCGCTGCTGATCTGGGTGGTCTCCCGGATGTGTCGATCGCCGATGCGCTCGGCCGGGTGCCCGGTATTACGGTGACCCGTTCCGGCGGACAAGCGGGCACCATTCAGGTTCGCGGCATGGGTGAAGGCTTTGTCTTTTCTACCCTCAATGGCCGTGAGCAGGTATCGCCCAACGGTACCCGCGCCATGGAGTTCAGCCAGTTCCCCTCGGAGTTGATCCAGTCAGTAGAAGTGTATATGTCACCCAAGGCATCGCTGATTGAAGGTGGTGTGGCAGGTACGGTGGAATTGAAAACGGCTAACCCGCTGGAAATGACCGAAGACCAGAAATTTGTGGTCGGCGTGCGCGGCAGTTTTAACGATCAGGCGAGTGATATTTACGGCGCCGAACCCTATGGCAGACGTCTATCGCTCTCGTTCCAGAAAAAATTGCTGGATGACACCCTCGGGATAGCACTGGGTTACGCCAATCTGGTGCAACCTCGTGCAGCTGCCCGCTTTGAGCATTACAACTACGAAACTGCTCCCTTCGATTTAATGGATGACAATGGTTTAAACACCCAGGTAGTGGATGAAAACTTCGCCCCGCAGCCGGTGTCCCAGCGTCCATCCAGCGTGCAGATCAGCAACGGTTTTGAACTGCTGCAGACTGGCGGTGAAGAGACTCGCGATGGCTATGTGGCTGCCGTCCAGTTCGAGCCCAATGAAAATCTGACGATCAAGTCCGACCTGTTTTACTCCGAGTTCACCTCCGACAGCTATTCGCGCGGCTTCCGTATTCAGCCGCTGCGCAATGCTGATGTGAGCAGTGTGGTCTTGTGGAATAACCAGGCGGTAGTTGGCGGTGAATTCAAAGTGGCCGACGACAATGCCGAAGCTTTCGATTTCCACGTAGTCAGCAACGATGTGACCCAAACCAACGAGCTGCTCTCGGGCGGCTTGAATGTACAGTGGAAACAGGATGCCTGGACCATCGCCGGTGACCTGTCGCGCTCCGACGCTTCGGGTGTGCAGGCAGATGGCGTAGTACGTGCGCATCTCTACCGCGCCAAAGAAGATCCAGTGCCGGGCCGTGACCCCTACGAGCGCGATCCCGATCAATCTATGGCTTATCTACTGGATGGCATCAACCTGCCTACAGTGTCATTGAGTCGCGACTATGCCGCCTATGACGCCAACGGTGTGAGCAACCTGCGCTTAAGCCGCTATGAGCGCTATCCGCGCATCAACGACGACCTGATAGATGCCGCGCGGTTGGACCTGAAATACGAGTTTGACGATCTGTTTATCAGTTCTGTAGAAGCGGGTGTAAGGGCCTCTGAGCGCAACCACACTGACCGTCGTCAGGTGTTTGTTTACGGTGATGGTGCCAACAACACGATCAGGTCGGACTGGTCCCTGCCGATCACAGTGGATACTTCCGATGTAGTGAATTGGAAGGGCGATTTCTCCCGCTTCCCATCCTTCCTGGCGATTGATGGTGACGAAATTATTCGCTCTGCGCACAACGTCGGTTTGGTGTTGGGGCCAGTGCCTGCAGCCACTATAGAAAACCCCGATCCGCAGGCCGTACCTCGTCCAATTGAGCCAGCCGCGCGCTGGGGCGAAGGGCGTGATTGGTCGATGAAGCAGAGTTCCAATATCGACGAAAACATCACCTCTTATTATCTGCAGGCCAATCTTTCTACCAGCCTGTTGGGGCGTGACCTCACCGGTAATATCGGTGTGCGCCACGTAGAGACTGACCAATCGAGCATTGCATTGGTCAATGTGAATGGGGATGTTGAGCGCGGTGCGACCGAGATTTGCGATGAGCTGGGCGATTGCCGCAGCAACTTCGCCTACCAAAAACTCGGTGCCAAATACAGTGATACCCTGCCATCGCTCAACTTGAACTTCTCCCTGACTGACGAAGATCAACTGCGTTTGGCGCTGGCGCGTGTGTTATCGCGCCCGCCCATCAACCGCCTGGCGGCACCGGATTCCGAAGGCACCATCACCACTGGCTCGGATAACGTCCCGCGCTTTAACTACGGCTCCAACACATCGCCCTACCTGACGCCGTTTATTGCGGATCAGATTGATCTCTCTTACGAGCATTACATGGAAGAGACCAACGGTGCCTTTGTGATTGCCGGTTATCACCGCGATATCAAATCCTTTATTCAGGATGTGACCTTCGAGCAGTTCGATTTCCGCGCCGCCGGGTTTGATATTCCCGATAGCGCTGAGGTTTTGGTCGGTGGCGTACCAACGGAAGTTGAGGTGGAAAACGGCACCTATTCCACTTC
>NZ_JBRFPI010000372.1:0-4377 GCF_053579595.1 Cellvibrio sp. | reverse complement strand
CCGGGACACCCACATCGCGGATATCCAGAAATTGCACACCTTTGACCACGCGGCCATTGTCCACATCAAGACAGGCAATTATGCCTTTTGCAAGTGCCATAAACAGTTCCGGAATTAATTAGCGTCGCAGTAGGCCTGCGCTTCCGCCATAGTCAGCGTGCCTTCGTAAATTGCGCGGCCGGTGATAGCGCCGCAAATACCTTTGTGGGCCTCGGCTTTGAGCGCGATGATATCGTCCATATTGGTGACGCCACCGGAGGCGATAATCGGGATGCTGGAAGCCTGCGCCATGGCGACAGTCGCCTGCACATTTACGCCTTGCATCATGCCGTCGCGGGCGATGTCGGTGTAGACGATGCTGTTGACACCGTCCTGCTCGAAACGTTTGGCGAGTTCGGAGGCTTGCAAATTGGATACTTCCGCCCAGCCGTCGGTGGCAACCCAACCGTCTTTGGCATCAAGGCCGACGATGATGTGACCCGGGAATTGCTTGCACATATCGGTCACAAACTGCGGCTCTTTTACCGCTTTGGTGCCGATAATGACGTACTCAACACCCGCATTCAGGTAGTACTCGATGGTTTCCGCGCTGCGGATGCCGCCCCCGATCTGGATCGGCAGCTTGGGGTAGGCTTTGGCGATAGCGGTAACCACTCCGCCGTTGACCGGCTTGCCTTCAAAGGCACCATTCAAATCAACCAGATGTAAACGACGGCAACCTTGTTGCACCCATTGTGCTGCCATCGCGACCGGATCGTCGGAGAAAACAGTGGAGTCGTCCATTAAACCCTGGCGCAGTCGCACACATTGGCCATCTTTTAAATCAATTGCGGGGATAATTAACATTGATCAATCTCGATTAAACAGAAATTAGGTTAGGCAGTCATGCCCAACGTAGGTGGCGGTAACTACAATGTTGGGCCTCGCTGCCTGCGCGGCGCGGCCCAACCTACACCCTGCCATCCCATTGTAAAAAATTCTTCAGCAGTTGCAGGCCAGCCGTATGGCTCTTCTCCGGGTGGAATTGCACAGCAAACAGGTTGTCCTTTGCCAGCGCCGCATGGAACTGCACGCCATAATCGCAAGTTGCAGCGACTTGGCTGGCATCGTCGGCCAAAATGTAGAAGCTGTGCACGAAGTAGAAACGGCTATCTTGCTCGATACCCCCCCAGAGCGGGTGATCGATGTGATGCACCTGATTCCAGCCCATATGCGGTACTTTGAGATGTGCACCAGTGCTATCTGTATGGTTTTCGCCGAAGAAGCGCACTTTTCCCGGCAATATGCCGATGCAATCCACACCGCCGTTTTCTTCGCTGCTATTCATCAGCGCCTGCATGCCCACGCAAATTCCCAGCACCGGTTTGCCGGTGGCAATTTGCTCGCGCAGCAACTTATCAAATCCGAGGCGTTTGATTTCCGCCATGCAATCGCGGATTGCGCCCACACCAGGGAAAACCACCCGGTCAGCAGCAGCTACAGCAGCGGAATCAGATGTCACAATGACGTTTTGTTCAGGTGCAACGTGGCTCAGGGCGCTAGCCACCGAGTGGAGATTGCCCATGCCGTAATCGATAACGGCAACGGTCTGCTTACCAATAGTCATAAATCAGAGGCTACCTTTGGTGGAGGGCATAATGCCTTCCATACGCGGATCCAGTTCGAGCGCCATACGCAGGGCGCGACCGAAGGCTTTGAACACGGTTTCGATCTGGTGATGGGCATTGTGGCCGCGCAGGTTGTCCACATGCAGGGTGACGCCGGCGTGGTTGACGAAGCCCTGGAAAAACTCCCAGAACAATTCCACGTCAAACTGGCCGACACGCTTTTGCGTAAATGGAATCTGCATGACCAAGCCGGGGCGGCCGGAAAAATCGATCACCACCCGCGACAGGGCCTCATCGAGTGGTACATAGGCGTGACCATAACGGCGGATGCCTTTTTTATCGCCGATGGCTTTGGCAATCGCCTGGCCGATGGTGATGCCGATATCCTCCACTGAGTGGTGGTCATCGATATGAGTATCGCCGTCGCAGGTCACGTCCAGATCGATCATGCCGTGACGTGCGATCTGGTCCATCATGTGCTCCAGAAAGGGCACGCCGGTGTTGAACACGCCTTTACCAGTGCCATCGAGATTGAGGCTGACACTGATTTTGGTTTCCAGGGTGTTGCGATCCACTGTAGCAATTCGTGGATTGGGGGCTATACGATCAGACATGCCTAACTCCATCAAACCGGACAAGTTCCGGCGACACATAATAAAGTGCGAATTATATAGACTTGGGGCGCCGAATTCACGGAAAGCCGCTCTATCAGGCTGATTGTTAAGTTGCCATACAGATTATTTCGCTCAAAATCCCGCCAAATTGCGTTACAAACTGCGTTAATCCCAGTATGTTGCGCACCGTTTTTAAACCCTCGTCAACTTATGATGGATCACCACTATGACTAATCTGCTGTTAAAAACCTGCCTTCTTGGCGCCAGCCTGCTCGCCGCAACCAGCATTGCAGCAGCGCCGTACAACAATAATCCCAATAACGCTGACTACACCGGCTGGAGCTGGTCGGGTCATGTGGATCATGTAAATATCGATAAAGCAGCAGCAGCCAAATTTGAAGCGCGTGTTGAAGATACTGCCACTGCTGTGGGCGGTGCAGCCGAGTATTATTCCAGTAGGAGCGAAAATACGCTTTCATTGGGAGTCAGTTTTTTGTTTTACCGTGACAATGCCGCCTTCAGTCAATATGTGAGGGATAATTGGTACGGTGATGAAGGCTATGAAGAGTCAGATGCGAACGCCTTAATGCTGTTCGCTGAATACGGTCCCAAGTATCGTTTCGGGCAAGACAATATGAGTTTTTTTACGGTTCGGGGTGGCGTTAGCGGCATGTTGGCTTCAGAGCGCAGCATCAGCAACTGTAGTAATTGCTATGAAGAAGATATTGAAATTGACGGCGGCGTTTACGGTGTGCTCGGCATTGGCCAAACCCTTGGCAGCCTCGATTTGAGTTTGCAATTCCAACAGTATTTGAGCGGCGATCTGGATAACACCATCCGTTTGAAATTATCGGGCGCATTCTAACTATACCTTCCTCCAGGCACGGCTTGGTGGCGCCAAAAACGTCCCTCAGGCCGATTTCATCGGTTAAACAGATTTTTATAAAAAGTTGGTATTAAGACTCACTTGCGTTTGCTTGGTCATGGTTTACTTTTAAAGCGCGACTTATAAATGTCAGCAGCAACATGCAGGACTGCTAATGTGATTACCTATAACCACTACCAGAGAACTAGATTGACCGACCCCTTGAACCCTATTCGCCAACTGATCCAGCAGGCGCAGGAGCAGGATTCTGCTACTGGAAAATTGTTGGAATTTGTGGAGTGCCGCAAGAAGCGCCTGCACGCCGCAATTAAATTGCCGGAACAGCAAGCCGCTAAGGGCTTGGCGGATTTTGTGGTGCGCTACATTAAACACGTGCCCGATTTTATCGATGCCATCCGCAGCATGGCGCACGAGGCAGGCATTGATAAAGATGTTGAACCGCTGCTAAAAATCGCGAGTGATTATTTTATGTCACCGCCGTCGATTGTCGATCCGCACAGCCAACTAGAAGCGTTATTGGACGAAGCTTATCTCGCGCATCGTTTACTCGAAGAAGTGAATGATCGCTTTATGGCGAAAAGTGGAATTCCTCTCGCACCTATGGATATGACCGTCGCCAATGTAATTGCGCATGAATTAATTGGCGAACCTTTCGCGAACGAATTGGATCAAGCCGTGTTATTTTCCGCAGAACTCTTATTAAATGAACACGGTTTTGAAGGCGCCAATATTACCCATTATGTCAATGCACATCGCGATAAAGGTTGGACAGAAGAATTGGAGCGCTGGCCTTGCTTGGTAGAGGATTTGTCGATCAGCGTTGAGTTTGATACCGAGAGCAGCACACGCCATTAACGAATTAATTCACGCGTTTATTTAAAATAAAAAAGGCGAATTGTTTTTTACAATTCGCCTTTTTTATTTGCACCGCAGTTTATTTACACAGGATCAACTTCCGCATTTAGTTTCATATCTTCGTAGCGGGTTTTATCGAGCATTTTTTCACTGCTACCAACGATCACTGATACCGCTGCATCACCTGTCACATTTACGGCGGTGCGCACCATATCCAATAAACGATCCACGCCGATAATTAATGCTATTCCTTCAACGGGTAAACCGACCGATTGCAATACCATCGCCAACATGATCAAACCCACACTGGGAACGCCAGCAGTGCCAATAGAAGCGAGTGTTGCTGTTAATATCAGCATTAGGAACCCAGCTGCAAGTACATCAATGGTGTAAACCTTGGGAATAAAGATAGTGC
>NZ_JBRFPI010000371.1:0-4378 GCF_053579595.1 Cellvibrio sp. | reverse complement strand
GAGTAAACCGGCGTCGTCAGACAAGTGCGCCATAATGCGCAACTCAATTTGTGAGTAATCCGCGGCTACCAATTTATAACCCTTAGGTGCGATAAATGCCTGACGGATGCGACGCCCTTCTTCAGTTTTAATCGGGATATTTTGCAAGTTCGGATCTTGCGAGGATAAACGTCCGGTAGCGGCAACTGCTTGATGATAGCTGGTATGAATCCGGCCAGTGCGCTTGTTGATCACCAACGGCAATTTGTCCGTGTATGTGGATTTTAATTTCGCCAGGCCGCGATATTCCATCAATACTTTTGGCAGCGGATAATCCAGCGCTAATTCTTGCAAAACCTCTTCTGCAGTTGATGGTGTGCCCGTAGGCGTTTTTTTCAGTACCGGTAATTTTTGTTGTTCAAATAAAATGACACCCAGTTGTTTGGGTGAACTTAAATTGAATTCCTGCCCCGCGATATCATAGGCCTTGCGCTCCAATTGCACGAGGCGCTCGCCCAGTTCAACACTCTGCTGACCAAGCAGTTTGGCATCGACTAATGCACCATTGCGTTCAATATGTGAGAGCACTGGCAAGAGCGGCATTTCAATAGTTTCAAATACCGATTTTAATGGTGCAACTTTTTCCAGCTGCGGCCAAAAAAATTGATGTAACCGCAACGTGATATCAGCATCTTCCGCGGCGTAATGACCTGCATCTTCCACTTTTAATTGATTAAAAGTGAGTTGTTTTACACCTTTGCCAGCAATTTCTTCAAAGGTTACTGTTTTATAATCGAGATAGTTTTGTGCAAGGTCATCCATATTGTGGCGACTGCCGATGGAATTCCACACGTAAGATTCGAGCATGGTATCAAATTCAATACCGCGCAATTCAATACCGTAGTTAAGCAATACACTGCGATCGTATTTTAAATTCTGGCCGATTTTTATTTTGCGGGCATCTTCCAGAATCGGTTTTAATTCTTGCAGCACCCAGTCAAGCGGCAACTGTTCCGGCGCGCCCATATAATCGTGACCGCAGGGAATATAAGCAGCGACACCCGCTTCTATCGCGAAACTCACACCGACAATTTTTGCATCCATAATTTCCAGCGCCGTAGTTTCGGTATCAAAGGAAAACTGCGCGGCGTGTTGCAAACGTTTTAACCAATCAGCAAATAGGATTTTATCGGTAATAATGTCGTAATTAGTTTCGGTGGGTGCTGTAGGCAATTCAGATGACAGCTTGTTTTCTATACCCGCATTTTCTTCACACACCAGCGGTAGTGCGGTCGCAGTCGGCGATACATTTTTTTCATCGTCTATTTCTTTTACCCAGCTTTTAAATTCCAGGTCTTCGAACAATTCGCGTAGACGATTCCGGTCAGCTTGGCCGCAATGAATAGCTTCAGGAGCAATAGCTAATTCCACATCAGTTTTGATAGTGGCGAGGCGATAGGATAAATAGGCCATCTCGCGGTGCTCAATTAATTTCTCTGGCATAGTCTTCGCGCCGCGAAATGAAAGCGTGCGTACTTTTTCCAGATCGGCATAAATCGCGTCAAGCCCACCGAGTCCCTGAATCAATCCCTGTGCAGTTTTTTCGCCGACACCGGGCACGCCGGGAATGTTATCGACCTTATCGCCCATCAACGCGAGGTAATCGATCATTAGCTCGGGGCCAAAACCGTATTTGGAATTGACGCCGGGAATATCCAATACCGTTTCGGTCATGGTGTTTACCAGAGTGACGTGCTCATTCACCAACTGCGCCATATCTTTATCGCCGGTGGAAATCACCACTGGCATTTGCAGCTCAGTCGCCTGACGCGCGAGCGTACCTATTACATCGTCGGCTTCCACTCCTTCAATAACAAAGAGCGGGAGCCCCATAGCCTGCACTATGTCGTGTATCGGCTGCACTTGCGGGCGCAGGTCGTCGGGCATGGGCGGGCGATTGGCTTTGTATTCAGCGTACATGTCATCGCGGAAGGTTTTGCCTTTGGCATCAAAGATGACGGCGATGGGGCTGAGCGGATAGTCCTTCAGCAAGCGGCGCATCATATTGATCACACCTTTAACTGCACCGGTGGGCTGACCTTTGGAGTTGGTAAGCGGGGGCAGCGCATGGTAAGCGCGGTAGAGATAGGAAGATCCATCGACAAGCACCAAGGGTGCGGCAGTTTGAGTCTCGGTCATAGTAAACATCTGCAATTAAGGCGGTTTTTGATGGCCGCAGGATACACCAAACACTTCCCTGCCGAGCCGCAACGCCTGGGCATCAGTGACGCAGGTAACATCTTAAATGCCAATCACGCCAAAAGTGTTACCAGTAATAAAATGTGTTACCAGGTGCCATACCTCATGAAAATTTTACTTTATAACGCTAAGTTTCGGTATTTATTCACATTTTGTAAGTTTGTATAGCTAAAAAGTTTAACCAAGGGCTAGGCAAATCTAAAAAGTCTGTTACTATGCGTTACATAAGGTAACAAATCGAAAACACCAAAGACGCTTTGTTACCGAGTAACACTTAACTCAAGACAAAAAGGTTGCTCACAAGGCAACTGGAATTTTTAAACCATCGGAGGAACCCACGATGAAAAAGACCGCACTGATATTTGCAACTTTAGTACTGACTGCCACCAGCGCTTTTGCTGACGAGGCCACTAACACCGAACTGACTCTGGCTGCTGCCGATTTAGGCGTTAAGACAGCTTGGGTTGAAACCCAGGAAGACGCGGAAGCGCGTATTGCTGAAGAATTGGCTGCCAAGACTGATGTACTGAACGAGAAGGCTAACGCCAACCTCGAACAAAAATTGGAAGCCAAACTTGCACAAGAGTTCGCCCTTTAATTTTAAGTTGTAGCCGCAGCGATTAGTCATCGCTGCAGTGAGCTTTCTTTAAGCTGTTGTTTTGATTGGACTATCTCCCTTATTTTCTCCTCGTGTATTAGCCCTGCATTTGACCTTATAACTTTTTGTTTGGTCGCTGCGGGGCTCTTTTTTTGTGCCAGTCACAAATTTGTAATTTGCTTTAGCAGTGGCGCCTAAGCCCCTCACAGTGTTTATTTCTTGACCTAGAATCGAATTGTGAAGCTGAATTACTGTACAGCTTCCCTGTGAAAAACGCGCTCAACCGCTTATAACCGCACTGGAGGATGTCATGGACACCTTAATTTTTTCCCAAACCGCGATCTTTCGTATGCAACAATTGGCGAGCTGTGTTTATCACAAAACCGGGACTCGCCACCGTATGGCGACGCAAGAAGGTATGTTAGCGCTATTACGAGATGCAGGATCATCGGCCGATAGAGATATCCGCCAGTATTATGATTCGTTTGTCATGGAGCTGAATAAGCGGCAATTGGATATGCTGGAAGCACGTGATGTCAGCATGCGCAAACCTTTCTATGCCTCAGCGATCACGCCGATCCGCAAGGCAGGTTAAAAAGCTCTGGCCGAGTTGTTGTAGCAGTTGCTGATAGCTGGATACCTGTTGTTCGCCGATGGGATCCAGCAAACCAATCCGTAAGTTAAGTGTTTTTGCCATATCATCCATGCCCTGCGCCTTGTAATAAGGCTCCATAAACAGACATTTTCCCTCCTTCGCCAATACTTCCCGCAACTCTTGCAGATGTTTTGCACCCGGGCGACGTTCAGGGGTGTAAGTCACATAGGCGACTTGATGCAGGCCATAGCGTCCGACAAAATGCCCGTAACCTTCGTGGTATACCGCAAACCCCACCGCTTTTACCGGTTCCAACTGCTGCGCCAGCTGCTGATCCAATAATTGTACCGACACCGCAAAACGCTGGGCATTAGCGCGAAACACGGAGGCAGATTCTGGCTGCAATTGCGCCAAACGTGTTGCTAACGCCTGAGAAATCAACACGGCATTGCGTGGATCAAGCCAAATGTGGGGATCTTTGCCAAGATGGGCATGACTACTGTGATGATGATCGCTTGCCACTTCATCTGGCCAATGCAACCCCAGTCGATAACTGATGATTAACTTATCGGCCGCAAGATTAGCGAGCGGACGGGCGAGAAAACTCTCCAATTCCGGCCCGACCCAGAGTACCAGATCCGCCGCGCGCAAGCGTTTGTGGTCGGACATCTTGAGAGGATAGTCGTGTGGTGACGCGGTAACTGGCAGCAAGGTGGCGACATCGGCCTGATCACCCGCTACCTCCTGGGCGATTAGCGCCAGCGGTTTGATGCTGGCCAATATCTGCAATTTCGCCTGTGCTGGCACCGCCAATAACAACGCCAGACTGATAAGCGCCAAGCCCTGCTGGAAAGAAACCCCGCAATACCGCATAACCTAAACCGATCCCGTAAATACATGCCAGATGAAAGGTTATAGAGTAACATAGCCGGACAATTACATCGCCT
>NZ_JBRFPI010000370.1:0-4426 GCF_053579595.1 Cellvibrio sp. | reverse complement strand
AGTGCGTGGTTAAGTGTGTCATCTGAAATGTACCCCCTACGCTTGCTCGCTCGCCGAGCCGGAAATACATATTCAGAGTTAACGGATCTAATTTTTAGCTCATCTAACCAAGCAATAACTTGGTCGGGTAGCGGGATAATGATTTGAGCATTTGTTTTTGTGCGATCTGGTGGTAAGTGCCAAGTTTTGGCAGTGAAATCAAATTCGTCCCAAGTTGCAGCAATTAATTCTCCTTTGCGCACTCCCAATATCACCAAGATGGCCATGGACAAATAATTCTCTCGCGTGAAAACATCGGCATGCTCCCGAAACACGCGGAAGACAACTCTTAGTTCATCGATTGTTAGTGCGCGATCTCTTGATTTCTCAATTCCGCCCGCATCTTTAATGCTAAATGCGAGTGAGGGATTTGTTTGGAGCAATCCTAATTTGATGCCGTGATTAAAAATCTGTTTGCAATAATGAAGAGCATCGTTCGCAATTGTCGGGCGCCCGCTTTCATTAATCTTGCGAATAATTCCGAGCACATCTAACGCTGTGACGCGATCAATGCTGAGCTCACCGATGGCGGGAGAAATGTCGTTGCGATATACCCGTGCGGGGATTTGAGGATTTTCCAAACGCTTGCGGCACTCACCCAACCAGTCCTGAGCGACGTCATCTAATGTTTTGAGTGAGATGAGCTGAGTGCGTTTTTTCTCGGCTGCGGGATCTATGCCCTGATTAACCAGTGAGCGTAACCGAGCAGACTCCAAGCGCGCTTCAGCCAATGTCATGCCTTCTGGTGGGCGACCATAACGAGCGAAGACAAACTCCCGCCTTTTGTCATTGATGCTGTAGCGCAGCATCCAGAATCCGTTTCCTTCTTCACTTACGCGGAAGTAGAGGCCGCGATCAACCGTGAATTTGCCTGGTTGACCTGATTTAAGTTTGGCTTTTAGTTGTGCGTCGTTCATGGCTTTCAGATAAGTGGTGGCAGGTTTTTCAAGCTTACACGAAACTTAAAAATCTGCCACCGATTCTGCCACCATTACTTTGCAATCATGAGGGGTATTCTGAAATCTTGTGAAATCTAAAAATTACTTAACATATTGATTTACATATAAAATGTTAATTCATGAGATTGCATGAAATATCACTCAATATTCTGCACCTGCTCCCGCATCTGCTCAATCAATACTTTCAACTCCACCGCTGCTTGCGTCGTCTCACTTACAATCGATTTTGATGAAAGGGTATTGGCTTCGCGATTCAATTCCTGCATTAAAAAATCCAGGCGACGCCCGAGGGAATCGGTTTGTTTCAAGCTGCGTTTGACTTCAATGACGTGAGTGTCGAGGCGGTCGAGCTCTTCATCGACATCGGCTTTTTGCGCGAGCAATACAATTTCCTGCTCAAGGCGTTCTGGTTCCAAATCCACTTGTAGTGCAGCAAGTTTGGTCTGTAGTTTTTCGCGTTGCGCAGCGAGGATTTCCGGCATGCGTGCACGTACATTAACAACCTGTGCCGAGACGCTGTCCAAGCGGTTGATAATTAATTGTTGCAGCTCTGCACCTTCGCGTGAGCGGTGTTCGATCAGACCTTCGAGCGCGAGATCAAACAATTCCAGCGCAGCTTTGTGCATCTGCTCGCGATCCAATTCCTGCTTTTGGATTACACCAGGCCAGCGCAAAATATCCAACGCATTTACGGGCGCAGCTATTGCACCGAGCAGGCCATTAATTTGTTGTGCGGCTTTAGTTAATTGCGCGATCTTGTTGAGATTGATACCCAGATCAGACTCACCTTCCTGCTCCCACTGCACGCTCAGGCTCGCTTCGACTTTTCCGCGCTGCAAGGCTTTGCGCATGGCGTCGCGCAGATGGGGTTCGATTTCGCGGAAATCTTCCGGTAAACGGAAGCTGGGTTCGAGGTAGCGGTGATTCACACTGCGGATTTCCCACACCAGTGTCCCCCAGGGGAGTTTGGCTTCACGGCGGGCAAATCCAGTCATACTACGTGGCATAAGGGCTCCTGGAACTAAGTCGTTCTATGCAAGGTGGATACTGCGCGGGGCGGTTACTTCTACGGGCGAGAGCTGGTAGAGTTCACCGGCAACTTAACAATCATCAACAGATGGGGGATGGTATCACACCTTCCCATAGATCCATTTCAAGTAGTAAGGATTCCTTTTATGCAACGTCCTAGTGGCCGCACACCCGACCAATTACGCCCTATCCGTATCACCCGTCGCTACACCAAACACGCCGAAGGCTCGGTGCTCGTTGAGTTTGGCGACACCAAAGTGATCTGCACAGCGAGTGTGGTCAACTCAGTTCCTCCTTTTTTACGCGGCCAAGGGCAAGGTTGGCTCACTGCCGAGTACGGCATGTTGCCGCGCTCCACCGGCACGCGTATGGATCGTGAAGCTGCGCGCGGTAAACAACAGGGCCGCACCGTAGAAATCCAGCGGTTGATCGGCCGGTCACTGCGCGCCGCCGTTGATTTAACCGCGCTCGGTGAAAACACCATACATATTGATTGTGACGTTATTCAGGCCGACGGTGGCACCCGCACGGCGTCTATCACTGGTGCATGGGTTGCGCTTGCCGATGCTGTCGCCCATTTAAAAGCCACCGGCAAAGTCACCGGTGAACCAATCAAACGTGCTATTGCTTCTATTTCAGTCGGTATCTATCAAGGCGTTCCTGTGTTGGACTTGGATTATCCTGAGGACTCCGCAGCAGACACTGATATGAACGTAGTGCTGGGTGATGACGGTGGCATTATCGAAATTCAAGGTACAGCGGAAGCTGAGCCGTTCAGCGAAGCGGAATTTGCGGCCATGTTGAGTCTGGCTAAAAAAGGGATAGCGCAATTGCACGAGTTACAGCAGAAAGCATTAGCCAGCAATGAGAAATAAGTTTCTCAATACCGGGCAGCCAGGTTTTCATCCACTGAGAAAGATTGGTGTAGTTCTGCGTGGGCTCAAATTCGCAGTAGTTACTGATTTCTCTGTCGCCTATAAGCTGGTGCTGTCCTTGTTTATGTTGATAGCCTGTATTGCGTTTCGCGACTGGATTGATGTGGCGGCGGTGTTAATTGCTACCGCATTGATGTTGGTCGCGGAGATATTTAATACCGCAATCGAAGCCCTCTGTGATTTTGTCGAGGCTAGCAATAATCATCGGATAGGAATCATTAAGGATATTGCGGCGGCGGGCGTCGGCATAAGCATTTTTCTGTGGATATTGATTATGGTTGGTGAGGCTTACGCGCTGCTGCACCACTTTTAAAAACCCGTCGGTCTTAGAGAATGAATGCTGTTGGAGGATCACAGATATGAAAGAGCAGAATGAACAAAAGCTGTTAAATGTGATGGATCGCATCATTCATAACTGCGCACTGGTCATAGCTTTCATCATGGTGCTGGTCATCATTTGGGGTGTGGCAGATATTCTTTATGTGCTTTATCACCGTTTGATCGCACCGCCAGTAATGCTGCTTGAGATAAAAGATATCTTTGCAACCTTTGGTGCGTTTATGGCCGTATTGATTGCAATCGAGATTTACCACAACTTGATTCTCTATACCAAGGGTGATCACAATCCACGTTTAGCTGTTGAAATTGTTCTTGCCACTGCACTCATGGCAGCAGCGCGAAAAGTGATTATTTTTGATTTTAACGAAATGGAAGCTGCCTATATTTATGCGACTGCGGCGGTCATTCTTGCTCTGGGGCTTGCGTATTATTTGATAGTAATATTGCCAAGCAGGGCCAGCAGGATTGTAGCGGAAGAGTCGACCCGACCTGAGTGAAGTCAATATCGTATTGGTATTTATCCAGGGCGCATGGATGTGAAAGCATGCACCCTAGCGTACACCCACCCAGATCGGCATGCTCATCCGAAACGGGTGTGCTAGCATTTGCACCCGGCAGACACCGCGGTTAATCACCATTCTGCCTCTTATATCCCGAATAAATTCTTTGTTTTCTCCGCTTTTTGATTCCTTATGGAAGGGGTTTTGTATGTCTGGAAGTTTCTCGCGCATTTTCCTGAGTAGCTTGTTAAGTCTTGCACTGGTCGCCTGTGGCGGCGGTGGGGGTGGAGGCGGGGGATCTAAACCCACACCACCAGCAGATACCGACGGCGACGGCTATGCCGATACCCGCGATGCATTTCCCAGTGACCCCAAAGAGTGGCTGGACACCGACAAAGACGGGGTGGGCGACAATGGCGATGCCTTTCCTAATGACGCGACTGAAACCAAAGACACTGACAAGGACGGCGTTGGCGACAACAAAGATGCGTTCCCGAGTGACGCCAGCGAAACCGTGGATACTGATAAAGACGGAAAGGGCGACAATGCCGATCCCGATCCTATGCGGCAGGCTATCCCACCCTCGCCGACCTGCCAGCGACGCCGGACCTGGCACCTTCGCCGT
>NZ_JBRFPI010000369.1:0-4442 GCF_053579595.1 Cellvibrio sp. | reverse complement strand
TGCCGGACACGCTGGCACAGTCCCCATGCCCATGCGTAAAGACGCACTCGTCGGTGCTGCACTCGGTATTGTGCTCGTAGAAGATATTGCCAAAGAATTTAATGTTGTCGCCACCGTCGGAAAAATTGAATGCGGCCCCGGTGCTGTTAATGTCATTCCCGGCCACGCCAAATTCACGATTGATATTCGCTCAGGCGACGATCAACTGCGCGACCAAGCACTCGCAAAAATTCAGCACGAATTGGATTTAATTTGTATCGAAAGAAATCTCACTGCTAGCTGGAATGAAATTCATAATGCGCCCGCCGTCGTCTGCGCCGATTGGATGCAATCACTGCAAGCATCAGTCTTGTGCGATATGAATTTAAATCCCTATAAATTGATGAGCGGCGCCGGTCACGATGCCATGGCGATCGCCGATATTTGCGATGTTGCAATGTATTTTGTGCGCTGCAAAGGTGGTGTAAGTCACCATCCCGATGAATCTGTCACAGTGGAAGATGTCGCTTTAGCAATTGATGCGCTCGCTAATACACTACAAAAACTTGCTCAATAACTATTATTCGAAGTAAAAACTTTTAATATAAAAATGCTCGATAACTGCTACAGGTAAAAACAATGGATAAACATTTCATTACCGCCAATGAATTATTGCTCGATTCATTCAAGTTGGGCGAACAAATTTACCAGCGCGGCTTTCGCCCACACTTTATTGTCGGCGTCTGGCGCGGCGGCTCTCCAGTGGGTATTGCGGTGCAGGAATATCTGGAATACATGGGTATCTCCACTGATCATATTGCCATCCGTACCTCGTCCTACTACGGCATAGACAAGCAGAGCAAAGATATCCGCGTACACGGTTTGGATTACATTATTAAAAATGTCGATGCCGATCAGGAACTGTTAATTGTCGATGACGTATTTGATTCCGGCCGCTCTATTCAAGCGATTATTGACGAGATCAAACGCAAGTCGCGCCGCAACACTCCCAATGTCATTAAGGTTGCCTGCCCCTGGTACAAACCAACACGCAACGTTACAGATCTAAAACCGGATTTTTACGTGCACGCCACCGACCGCTGGTTGGTGTTTCCGCACGAATTATGCGGATTGACACCGCAGGAAATCTTACAGGGTAAAGGTAGTGAAATTGCCGACACGCTGGCGCGGGCGAGTGATGCGAGTAAATTTACTGAGTAGTTATTTTAATCCGCCGTTGAATCTTACCCAGTGCTTCGATGATGAAGCACTGGTTCGCAAAAAATCTATCTATTCAAAATTTCTCTAAACTCTTTAAAAATTTTATCGGGATTGGTTTTTCTACACACTTTTATTTCTGGATAGCGTTCATCCTTCACTAAAGTCCCCGCTGTTTTTGCATCCAAATGCGATCGTGCTTTTCCATCCCAGCGTTTGTTGGGCATGCTGTTGTCGGTGGTTTGTTGCCAGGGAGTGGATGTGGTTTTGTAATCCACCCGCAGCGATTGCCTATCACCCTCGCATAACTCCGGTTCAACGGCGATCATTACCGCCAAGGTATCCCAAAAATAATATTCGTTGCTGGCAATAAACCAATCATTTTTATCCAGCACCGCATCCCAAAATTTCGCGGAATCGGTTTTCACCGCTTGTTTAAAATCGGCGGCCACTTTGGTGGTGACGCGTACAGAATTGGTGATATCCAAACCGACCAATACAATCGGTAAACCTGCCGCAAAGACTTTATCTGCCGCCAACGGATCAACAAAAATATTCCATTCGGCGGTATTGTTGGGGTGCCCCTTGGTAAATAGTGGCACAATAATATTGCCCGGCGCATCTACAGTGCCACCCATAATCACCAGTTGATCAATCTGGTCTTTGTCATTCGGGTAGCGCTCCAGCCATTGCGCAATATTGGTCAGCGGGCCAGTGGCGATCAGCGTGACGGGTTCTTTTGCGTTAGTGAGTGCTGCGTGAATAATATCGGCGGCGTGTTTATCGCTTGCAATGCGCGAACTGGTTTTGATCGGTACTCCCGAAAGTGTATCCGAATCCTTACGCCAGGCTTCCGGAAAAACAAAATAGCCATCGAGTGGACAGGCATCACCGCAGGCGACGGGAATATCTTTTTTGATATTGCCGGGTAGGTCCAGGAGTGAATTGGTATTAGCGAGGCCGGGTTTGCAGCGCGATTCGCCGCTCGCTGAAATGGTCACAGCAATCACATCGGCTTTGGGGTGATGCAACAAATACAGCAGCGCCGCCCAGTCATCTATCGCCATATCATTATCGAAAATCACGGGCTTGGCTTGAGCAAAAATACTTGTGCTGAATAACAGGGTAAACAATAAAATTTTATTCATCATGATGTTCACGCGAGTTAGCCGCTGCACTCGTTATTGACAAGTGCAGCGGGAAAAATTATTTTGCGGAAGTTGCTGATGGAATAGATGTTTGGTATTTGTCCCAACCGCGCAACAATTCCTGCACAACGCGATTACCCAAACCATAAGCCGCTTCAATCGCAGGCAAGCCATCGTCAGGGTAGGGCGCAGTTGTGCTCCATGCAGCTGTTTTTCCCGGTGGAGGAAAACTGTAATTGCTCACGGTGCGCAACACCAATACGCGCTTGGTGTCCACTAATTTTGCTTTGGCTAAACGGTGCAGCGCGGTGAGGCTGCCGTTATCTTCCATATTGGTCGTCATGAAATTACTTTTTTTACCCGCGTGTAAATGCATCCAATCATTCGCCCAGGTATTTAATAATTCGCCGTGCCAATAAGTGCTGGAGCCGAGAGTATCACCGATGGTGACAAAGGGCTCGCGCTGCGCTTGCGGAAAACCTTTGTATTGCGCACGAAATGATTTCATCGCAGGAGTGTCAGCAACGGGAAAATCTTTGGTAATTTGATAAGCCCAATCAACGAGGGTTGGGTTCAGGGTGTACACAATGGTATCGACAGTCCAGCCTGTTGCTTCCTGATTCGGTTCTTTGGCGCCGAGTGGAATTAAACCGTATTTCCATTCTTTGGGAATTTCACGGCCATCAATTTCATAGAGTAAATCGCCATCGACAACATGTTTGGCCCAGACACCGGTGCCGAGTGAAACGTCGAGTGGATCGCCACCGCCAATGCCCGCAATTACCCAATAGGCTTTGGATAAATCAAAACGCGGGTCCATGCCCAGCGCCATAATCGATGAAGTTGCATTGGTAACGCCTCCGCCGGTGCAAATGGCGAGCACGCCTGCATCATTCATGTGCAAGTCGTAAGCGCCGAGTGGAAAAGCGAATTTTTTATCGAGCTTTTGGCGTTCAATCCAGAGTTGGTATTCACCAGCTTTATCACCAGTGACTTCACCGTTTTCAAACATGCTCACCACTACCACTTTCACCGGAATAGCAGCGCTGGCGCTGAGTGCCAGCAACAAGCTGGCGAATATTGCAAAAGCACTGCGAACAAAATTCAACATAGCTACCTCAATTAATTGCATTCAATATTTATTACTGCATCTTTTAACCGATTGACGATAAAGCGCAGATGCTTTTGGTATGCAAATAATTGACCATTCGGACAGCAAACTGTGAAAAGTTATGTTAGTTGGTCGTTCGCCTATTTATAGCCACCTTGCAGATAGCGATGAAACGCAAGATTGACCCAAATGGCTTCAGGTGAAACTGACCAGGTGGGATCTAATTGTTGAATCGCTTTTACCAATGCGGGCGCTTGATTAGGCAACGCCAGAAGAAGTGCAGTTTCTTTGCCATTACTCACGGCAATTTGTGTTGCGCTGGCAAAACCCTCAGCGGCATTTTTGCTGCGATAAAAAGGTTGCCACCAGGCGCTGCGAATTAATCCGGTTTGGTTGGCGGAATCTTTTTTAGCGTAGCGATCAATCGCGGCGACAAATTGTGTTTTATCGGCCGCTGTAGGGAATTCAAAATGCAGATCGTATTCGCTCGCTTCAACCAAGCGGCGACCATTGCCCAAGTCAATCAGCGATTGGCTCAGTGTGCCCCAATCATCGCGATATAAAAATGCTGAGGTTTTGCGCGAGAAACCCACGCGCGCTTGCAGGCCTTCACTCGCAAGGAGTGCAAGCAGTTGTTGCGCGTGATCAATATCGCTATGGCCATAAATAATATGCCGATCCGCCTCAAACAGCGGCCAAGATGTGGTGACCAGGTTATAGCCGGTTGCAATGCCCTGACCGATTAACTGCCGCAACTCCAATGCAAATGCCGAAGGCTTGGCTGCACTTTGTGTTTTCCAGTGGGTTTCAATGCGCTGATAAAGTGAACTTTCGTTGAGTTGCCCGAGATATGCGGGATCTGGCTGATGGTAATTGGCGATAAATTCAGTCAGTGCTTTTGAGTCGGTGGTTGAGCCAATTATCGGCGCGCCTATAAGTTGCAATGTCGCTGCAGCTTTTAATTCCGGGAGGGATAATTTTTCTTC
>NZ_JBRFPI010000368.1:0-4453 GCF_053579595.1 Cellvibrio sp. | reverse complement strand
GCAGTTGATACTCTTCCAAATTCACATACAAATCGCCTTTGCCGGATTTGTGCAATGCGCCTTTCACACCAACGATATCGCCGATATCCCACAAACCCCATTTGTCTTTTATGACTTCTTGTGCGGCTTTATCAGCATACAACTGGATTGAGCCTTCACCATCCTGCACCACCATAAATGGGCCGCGTTTTGCCATGATACGACCGGCAACGCTAACCAGATGATTCAGTGCTTCCAATTCTTCTTTGGTTTTTTCGCCAAATTGTTTTTGCAGATCAATGCTCTTGTCACCGCGACGGAAGTCATTAGGGAATGCATTGCCCTTTTCGCGAATCGCAGACAGCTTTTGACGGCGCTCTGCGATCAATTTATTTTCATCATGTGCATCTGGCTGTGCTGAATTGATTTCGTTGCTCATAGTCTTCACTGATCTTTAATAAAAGGTTTAGGGCTGAAAAAATTTAGGATTTAACCCAACAAAAAATAAATTACAAACCGGCTTTAAGGCTTTCGACAATAAATTGATCGAGGTCACCATCCAAAACTGCCTGGGTGTTCGAAGTTTGCACGCCGGTACGCAGATCTTTAATGCGCGAATCATCCAGCACATACGAACGGATCTGGCTACCCCAACCGATATCGGATTTATTATCTTCCATTGCCTGCTTTTCAGCGTTGCGCTTCTGCATTTCCTGCTCGTACATTTTTGCGCGCAGCATTTTGTAGGCTTTATCGCGGTTGGCGTGTTGCGAACGTTCGTTCTGGCACTGCACCACAATGTTGGTTGGAATATGTGTTATACGTACTGCGGAATCCGTTTTGTTAATGTGCTGACCACCAGCACCACTGGCGCGGTAGGTATCGATACGCAAATCAGCAGGATTGATATCAATTTCGATGTTGTCATCGATTTCCGGTGAGATAAATACCGAGCAAAATGATGTATGGCGACGGTTGCCGGAATCAAACGGCGATTTACGCACTAAACGGTGTACACCAGTTTCCGTACGCAACCAACCAAAGGCGTATTCGCCTTCAAAATAGATGGTGGCGCTCTTAATACCGGCTACGTCACCAGCGGACACTTCTTCCAGCGTCACTTTAAAACCTTTGGCTTCACCCCAGCGCAGATACATGCGCAAAACAATTTCAGCCCAATCCTGCGCTTCAGTACCGCCTGAACCGGATTGGATATCAAGATACGCATTGTTCGCATCTGTCTCGCCGGAAAACATTCGGCGAAACTCCAGCACACCCAATTGTTTATCAAGACGCTCCAGCTCGGCCTGCACATCGGCCACCATGGATTCATCATCCTCTTCAACAGCCATGTCGAGCAGCTCGCGCGAATCGCGCACGCCGTTATCCAGATCATCGATGGTTTTTACAACCATCTCCAATGCTGCCCGCTCTCGCCCCAACGCCTGGGCACGCTCAGGTTTATCCCAGACGCTCGGTTCGCCGAGGTCAAGTTCAACTTCTGCTAGACGCTCTTTTTTAAGATCGTAGTCAAAGATACCCCCTAAGCACATTAGTGCGTTCGGTCAGATCTTTGAGGGCAAGTAATAAGGGGTTAATTTCCATGATGATGCGCAATTTAGTCTGGGTTTAGGCCTGAAACAGGCAGAAAAAGCGAGGCGCGCATTCTACATGAGATGGCTCTTGAGGCCAAATCACACCATAGCTAGCGCCGATTGATAAGTATTTGTGTCCCTGCGCAGCTTAAAAAGTCAGTTTTTCCTGCGGCTAAGATCTAATCGGACTATCTGAAAGTATCTGGCGTCTGTATACTCGCAAAAGTAACCGGTTACATAGGTTAATAACCCCATAATCCAAAATGATAATAAGCTCGGAGTCCTAATGAAGAGTTCAACCAGATTTGCTAGAGATGCAGCCTGCCTGACTGCTGCATTACTGTTAACTGCTTGTGGTGGAGGCGGTGGCGGATCATCTACGCCTGCTGCATCCAAACCGGCGTCCAGCGCCCCTGCTTCGAGCATAGCCCCCAGTTCAATCGCACCAAGTAGGTCATCCCAAGTATCGTCATCGAGCCTTGCCGCGCTTGCTAAATGCACGGTTGATGGCAAGCAGTGGAATGTCTGCGCCAGTGATAATGGCAGTTGGAGTTTTGAAAATAATCAATACTGCATAGCACAAAAGTTCTGCCCGACAAGCCGCACCAGCCTGCCTGTTACAGCAACGCGCACAGTACCAGTTGATCCCAATTCAAATGCGAAAACCCAGGCAATTTACACTTATCTGAAGAGCATCTGGGGACAAAAAACCCTTTCAGGGCAACAGGATTTAACCTGGAAAGATTCCATTGATATGGCGGAACGCGTGTTTACCGATACCGGTAAATACCCTGCCATAATGGGTTACGATTTTATGAACTATGGCATGACTGCCAACTGGGTCGAGGGCGTTAAACAAACTCAAGAAGCTATCGATTACGCCAAAAAGGGGGGCTTGGTGACTTTCGCCTGGCACTGGCGCGATCCGGCATTGCTCAATACCGCAAGTGTTAATGACGCCCAGTTTTATACTAAAGACACCAACTTCCAGATACCTGTTAAAGATGGCGCATTGGATACAGGCAGCGCAGCTTTCGCCCACATCAATGCCGGCATTGATTTAATCGCCGTTGAACTGAAAAAACTAAATGATGCCGGCGTGAGTGTGCTCTGGCGTCCACTACATGAAGCCTCAGGCAACAATGGTGACGGCTGGTTCTGGTGGGGGCGTACACGCACCGATGGTGTACCGCAGTCCTTTGCCCAAATTTTATTATGGCGACACATTTACAACCGATTGACGAACGATCACGGTCTCCATAATTTGTTATGGGTATGGAATGGTCAAAACGCAGCTTGGTATCCCGGCGATGAATATGTGGATATCGTCAGCCACGATATTTATGACAGCACAGATAACAAAACTTATAAATCGCAAATCAGCACTTATACACAAGCACGCAAATACCCGTTTGAAAACAAAATGGTTGCACTGAGCGAAAATAGTTACATTCCCGATCCCGATAAAATTGCAACGGATGGCGCATGGTGGTTGTGGTTTATGGTGTGGAACGATGGACACACTGCAGAGGGCGCTGGTGTTACCCATAAAGATAACTTCTGGACGGGTGAGTATTACAACACCAACGCGCACAAAACCAAGGTCTACAACCACAACAATGTCATCACATTGGATGAACTGCCAACTTTCTGAACACTGAAAAAAGTCCAACAAAAAAGCCCTCAAATGTGAGGGCTTTTTCATCAAAATCAAATACTCACAAACCAGTCCATCAGTATTTTCTTCTCTTCCGTCGTTAAACTTTTATCGGGCGGCATGGGGCGATTTTTATCTTCAAATATCTTTACTTCCATTTGTGTTTTTCCATCTTGCTTATTTAGCCAATTATTAATCGTTAACAAACTATTCGACCGTTGCAAAAGTTCGCTATGACATTGTGCACAGCGCTCTTGCAAAATCACACTGACCGCAGCTGGCGGAACCAATGATTTAGCCGTAACTGCCCGCTCAGGCGCCTTCTGCATCTGATAATTTTTTCCAACAGATAAGCGCAGTATCGCTGCATTGCGATCATCCACGATAAAGACACTGCCATCTTGTGCCTGAGTAAGCCCTACCGGTGCACCCTCAGGCCGCAAACCTGGAACTTCATGCCACTGCGAAATTACTTCACTGTGTTGCGCTACTTTTTTATCGCTCATATTTTTTTGCCCTTCCCCCAAGCCACCTTTTGGAGAAAACGCATGTTGAGTATAAGCACCTTCAAATGTAGCTGGAGCCCGAAAGAAAATCGCACCCTGCTGTAACTCGGGGCGACCGTGCTTATCAATTGCATAACTGACCAAACGATTGCCCGCAATACGATAACCATGCCAACTCATAAGCAATTTGTTTTGTAATGCAGGTAATTTTGTGTGCGAATAGTAAAGCATATCCAGCGGAGCAACGTGGGGAGGCAACAATGTCCAAGGTTGTTGATAGTCAGCTTGTTTACAGCTACTACCATCCAAATTCATATTGCGATTGAAACATAAAGGCCAACCATAAAATTTATTACCTTCAATAACATTTAATTCTTCGTAAGGCTCATCGGCTTCGGGGAAATCCATACTATTTTCAGCTTGCAAAATAGTTCCAGATGAGTGCACAACTAATGCCATGGAATTGCGAAGGCCGCGCGCTATGATTTCAAAATCCGAGGAATATGTATTTGTTTGTTTATCTAGGCGGTAGCGACGGATACTCGCCTCCTTGCCATTGATGCAATCAATGAGTGATGCTTTTTTGTTACAACGATCTGATGAACTACCGATATTAACCAGCAGGTTTGATTGCTCATCAAATGTAAAATTTTTGTGCGGATGTAAATAATCAACATCAACAGGCAAATTATCGACCACCGTCTCCAGATCAACTA
>NZ_JBRFPI010000367.1:0-4458 GCF_053579595.1 Cellvibrio sp. | reverse complement strand
GTGTTTGATTGGAGCTGGGCGGATGCTTATCGCCGCTACGGTGTTGATTATTATCCAAAATGGATCAACGCCATTCCCTTTACCCCCTGCGTCGGCCCACGCTTGTTATGCAAAGCAGATACACCAACAACAGAACTTATTGATGTTGCGGTACAAGCCTTAACAACAGAGTGTATTGAGAAAAACTTTTCCAGTTGGCACTGTTTATTTCCAAACAGCGAGACCAGTGCGCAACTCGCTGCGCAGAACATTCACCAACGCTTGGGCTGCCAGTTTCATTGGTTTAATCGCGATTATAAAAGCTTTGATGATTTTCTCGCGCAGATGAATTCGCGCAAACGCAAGAACATTATCAAAGAGCGCCGCCAGGTTATCGAGCAGGGATTTGTATTTGAGGTGAAAACCGGAAGTGCATTAACAGCACGAGACTGGGAAGTATTTTATGCGCTCTATCGCAACACTTATTTAAAACGCAGCGGCCACAGCGGTTATTTGAGCGCTGAATTTTTTCAGCAGCTGGGCGCAACCATGAGCGACAACCTGGTGCTGATCAATGCTATTCAATTAATGGCCGATGGATCGCATAACATCATTGCAGCTGCACTTTTTGTGCGTGACAGTAATACCCTCTACGGCCGATACTGGGGATGTTTTGAAGAGTATCAATTCCTGCATTTTGAAACTTGTTACTATCAAGGAATTGATTATGCCATCGCCAATCAATTAACACGCTTTGACGGCGGCGCGCAGGGCGAGCATAAAATTGCGCGCGGTTTTGAACCGGTACTGACCTACTCCAACCACTGGATTAATTCATCCGATTTTCGCCCCGCGATTGAACAGTTTATTGCGCAGGAGGCAGTTAGCATTCGCGCCTACGCCAATGAAGCGCGCGCTTCGCTACCGTTCAAACAAATGTAAAATGACTGCGGAAATATTTCAGCCAAGTAATTATTCATAAAAAAGCCGGGAAAATCCCGGCTTTTTTATGCTTGAGCTACAGTCTTTTAAGACAATCGCTGTTGCTCTTATTCCACTACCAAACGTACATTATCAAACGAAACATCTATTGCACCCGATGGCTCCACCACAAAAATATTGGTAATAGCATTAAGTTTGGCGATGCCAGGGCAGCAGGGAACCGAGTTGCCGTTATCGATCAAATCAGCGACACCGATAGTGTATTCTGTCCACACGCCATCGGCAGGTAATGGAATGCTCACATCACTCACATTTGGCCAGCCGCTATCCATTTTGATTAACAACGCAGTGCCTGAAGCTTTGCTGTTGACTTTAAAATCAAATTTCAACTTACCTTGCGCACCCCATTTGCTCAAATTAACCGGGTTTGTAATCACGTTGAAAAAGACATTTCCATCAGTGCCAGTTTTTACTACGTTAAATACATTGCCACGTCCAGCTTCTGCTTTTTCGGACGAGGTAATATGACCCGCAGGGTTATAACTTTGTACTTGCAGGCCAGCGGCAATGTTGTCGTTGTACATATTAAACAAGGGCAAGGGGGCAAACTCAGTCACACCGCCATCAGCTTCTTCACCTTCAATGCGGATATTGTCAAAAGACACATTCATTTCCGCCGAAGGATCAACCACAAAACTATTTACCACTGAAGCAAGTGTTGCTTGTCCACCGGCAAGTGAATTGCCATTGTCGAGCAAATCGGCGAGCGTGATGCGATATTCTTTCCACTCACCATCAGCAGCCAAGGGCACGCTGACATCGCTCACGTTCGGCCATCCACTATCAATTTTCACCAATAATTTTGCACCTTCAGCTTTGCTGTTAACTTTTACATCAAACACTAGTTCACTATCGGTTGCCCAATTGCGCATATCAGCAGGGTCACCTTTTATTTTGAAATAGGCATTACCGTTTGCGCCAGTTTTTACCACATTCCATACGTTGCCCCGGCCAGCTTCCTCTACTTGGGAATGACTGATTTTACCGTCAGGATTATAGGAATCAAATTGCAATACACTCGCCAGACTATTGTCGTACATTACAAAAAGTGGTGGTCCGGGCAATTCAACCTGACCAATGACGGGGCGCTGATGGCCAGCAACCAATTCTGCGTTCGCACCAATTGTTGCGCAACCTTTACCGGTGCTTGGTGATGCACTGCACTCATATACGCGCACATAATCCACTAACATTTTTTGTGGGAATACGGACTCATCGACGCCTTTATTGTTGACGTTGCCGGCCCAGTTACCGCCAACTGCAAGATTCAATAACAAATGGAATTTGGAGAAGCGATCAAAAGGTGCGCCCACAGGTGCATCTTTCAAGGTGCCATCTTGCATGTATTGACTGTACCAGCCAGTGTCGCGCTGTGTAGCAAAATGTACGTCGTCAACATACCAACGAATTTCACCCTCTTCCCACTCCACGGCGTATTCATGGAAATCATCCGCAGGGTTGGCATTGTTAGGTAATTTATAATCTGCACCAGAGTTCACATTGCCTGGCCAGTTGCGGCCAAAATGTAACGTCCCGTGAACAGCGGCTTCGGGCTCGCTGCCATTGGTCACTACTTTTAAATTCACCGCTTCCATAATGTCAATTTCACCGCTGGACGCCCAGGTTCCGTAAGGTGAATTGGTTGGCAGCATCCAAATCGCCGGCCAGGTGCCTTGTCCGAAGGGCAATTTTGCGCGGATTTCAAAACGGCCGAAGGTCCACTCTTGAATATTTTTAGTGCGCAGACGTGCAGAAGTGTATGGCAATGTTTTAGTAGTCGGGCTTTCGCCTTCCGGCGAATCAGAACCGGTAAAATCTTCGCGCTGCGCCACAATGTTTAATGCGCCGTCAGCAACAAATGCGTTGACTGGGCGATCGGTATAACACTGTTGTTCATTGTTGCCGCCACCCCAGCAATTTTTTTCGAAATTCCATTTGCTGGTATCGATACTAGTGCCATCAAATTCATCACTCCATACCAATTTCCATTCAGGTGGTGCGGATGAACTGGCGGCAGAGGAAGATGCGGGCATTGAAGATGCAGGCATCGAAGACGCCGGGGTTGATGACGCAGGTGCAACAGAGGATGCCGCTGCACTGGATTTGTTGTTGCTCGACCCGCCAGAGCCGCCGCAGCCAATCAAACTGGCCAATGCGATACCCAAGCAGACATTTGTTAATGATGGCTTAAAGTCTAACTCGTGATTTTTCATAATTACCTCTATTGTTATTGTGTAAAAAACTTGGACTTTTGTTGCTGTGTTGGAAAAAACCGGATAACACCGGGTAAAACAGAAGATAAATAGAGCTGTAGTTTTTATTACGAACATCTGGTGCGATAGCTATCGCACCAGGGGTTTAACACATCACACATTATTCTGCGCAGGCAGGTGCCGTTGCATTTTTTTCGATGCGCACGTTATAAATGGACACATCCAAAGTGCCCGCCGTGCTCAACATAAATGGCGCCAAAACCATATCCATCTTCACACGTTTTTTCGCGAAGCATTCCAGCGCAATACTGACGCTCGTCCATTCTCCGACTGCAGCTGCGTTCAATTGTTCAGTCACCGGAATTTCACCGACGCAATCGCTGCCACAATACATACCCAGGTTTACTGCAGCGCCCGGTTTTGCATTCACTTTCACATCAAATACCAGTGCGCCTTTGCTCTCCGCATAGGCAGAAAAATCAGTGCGGGTAGTGGAGCCAAGCGATACGGTTGCTTTGGCAGTGCCGTTGAATTGCAAACGGCGGCTATCTTCCTGTACTTGTTTGTCTTCCGATGAAACAACGACTGCACCCAACTCACCACGGCTGGTGGTCACTGGCAACATATTGTTCATATGATCGAGCAATACCAGTGTCCAGGGATTTATCACACGCTGATTAAAAATCGGCGCTGTGTCTGGCGCATTGGCAGCAACAACCTGTGCAGCGGTTTCATCCAGCAAACCGGTTTCGATTTTGTCGCTGTAAGTCAAACCAAAATCGTAAGCGAATTGCGGTTTGTAGTCTGCATCGCCAACATTCAATGGCGATTGGGCAGGTGACGCTGGCCAGGAGAATGGCAACTTGCCTTTTACATCAAAGTTCACTGAGCCATCAGCTTTAGTCAGCACCACATCGGCGATGCCAACACCTTCTGAACCAGGCAGCCAGACAACGGCAAACGCATCAGACGCATTGATAAAATTATTGGCCCAGAGTGGACGACCAGTGATAAACAGTGAAACCACTTTAATGCCATCGGCTTTTAATTTTTTTAGCAGTGCGAGGCTGGCTTCATTTTTATAAATCAAAGCACCGACGTCGCCTTGCATTTCCGCGTAAGGGTCTTCACCAAATACCACGAAGGCAACATCGGGTTTTTCGCTGTAGCTACCATCAACACTCAGCACAGCGGAACCACCGGCGGCTTTTGCTGCATCGGCAATACCTTGATAGATAGACGTGCCGCCGGGGAAATCCGCATT
>NZ_JBRFPI010000366.1:0-4461 GCF_053579595.1 Cellvibrio sp. | reverse complement strand
CAAGAGTCAAATGAGTAAGACTTTGATTCCCAGTCAGAAGCCGCTCAAAGTCACCGCTTCGTAGTGCACGAAAGATTTCAACAACAGTGATAACAGCAGTCAAATACTTAAGTCGATGATCGCCATTTGCTTTCTTCCAGAATCCGATATGCCCGCCCCAAGCAATCAGTGGCAACACCCGTAAAACATTTCGCAAAGCAACAACTGGAATGATTTGTATCGCCAACTCTGGATCGCGATCAATCAATAAACTCAAGGTAGGCCAAATCTCTTTATAAAAATCAAACCTCTCTTCACCGGAACTCATTGTCTACTCCCTTTATTTTTTACCACAAAAAAAGCCGATAACTTCGCAGCTATCGGCCTTTCGAGTATCAACGCAACAACTTACAAACTCAACACTTTCTCACCGCGCGAAATGCCACACACGCCGGTGCGCACAACTTCGATGATGGAAGCATCACCAACCGCTTGTAAAAACGCGTCGAGCTTGTCGCTCGCGCCGGTGATTTGGATGGTGTAGAGCGTGCTGGTGACATCCACGATTTGACCGCGGAAAATATCCACGCAGCGTTTTACTTCTGCGCGCTGTGCACCAGATGCTTTGACTTTGATCAGCATAAGCTCGCGTTCAATGTGCGAACCTTCGGTCAAATCTACCAACTTAACTACATCAATTAATTTATTGAGGTGTTTGGTGATTTGTTCGATTTTGTGATCGTCGCCCAGCGTTGTCAGCGTTAAGCGCGACAGGGTTTCGTCTTCGGTTGGTGCAACGGTCAGGCTTTCAATGTTGTAGCCGCGCTGGGAAAACAAACCAACAACGCGAGACAAAGCACCGGGAGCGTTTTCGACTAATACAGAAATGATGCGTCTCATATTAGGTGCGCTCCGTTTTGCTTAGCAACATATCGCGCATAGAACCATTGGGCGCAACTTGCATTGGGTAAACGTGTTCAGATTGATCGACCATGATATCCATAAATACCACGCGGTCTTTCAATGCAAAACACTCTGCTAATTTCGCTTTCAGCTCTTCTTTTTTGGTCACACGAATACCAACATGACCGTAAGCTTCCGCTAATTTCACGAAGTCGGGCAATGAATCTTCATACAGACTTTCAGCGTAACGGCTGGAGTACTGCATATCTTGCCATTGGCGAACCATGCCGAGGGCTTGGTTGTTGAGGCAGATAATTTTTACCGGCAAGTGATATTGCGTGCAGCAAGAAAGTTCCTGGATACACATTTGAATTGAGCCTTCACCGGTAACGCAGACAACGGTCGCATCGCGATGCGCCATTTGCACGCCCATCGCTGCAGGCAAACCAAAGCCCATAGTGCCGAGACCACCGGAGTTAATCCAACGGCGCGGTTTGTCGAACAAATAATATTGCGCGGCAAACATTTGGTGCTGGCCCACATCGGAAGTGACGTATGCATCGCCTTTGGTCACTTCCCAAATCGCCTGAATCACTTCTTGCGGTTTGATTTTATCGCTGGTCGTATCAAAACGATTTTTGGTATAGATGCCGTGACGCTCGCGCCAATCGTTAATTTGTTCCCACCAGGATGCGAGTGCTTCTGCATCGGGCTTTTCATCGCTCTCTTTGATGAGTGTGAGCATTTCGCCCAGCACGCTATCAACCGCACCGACGATAGGTACATCAGCAGTAACGGTTTTGGAAATTGATGCGGGATCAATATCGATATGGATAATTTTTGCGTTCGGGCAGAACTTGCTCACGGTGTTAGTCACACGGTCATCAAAACGCGCGCCCACCGCAAGAATCACATCGCTGTGATGCATGGCGGTGTTGGCTTCGTAGGTGCCGTGCATGCCGAGCATACCGAGGAAATTTTTACCGGTACCAGGATATGCGCCTAAGCCCATGAGAGTATTGGTCACGGGATAATTCAGCAACTCAACTAATTCTTTGAGCAGATGCGAGGCATTGCCCTGCACTACACCACCGCCGGAATAGATCATCGGGCGCTTGGCGCCGAGCAGCAATTGCACCGCTTTTTTGATTTGGCCTGAGTGACCGCGCGTCGCTGGAGTATAGGAGCGCAGTTTGACCTTCTCGGGATATTCGTAAGGGAAGGTGTAGGCTGGGTGCGTTAAATCTTTAGGCACATCAATAACCACAGGGCCGGGGCGACCGGTCGCGGCTATGTAGTAAGCCTTTTTCACCACTTCAGGAATTTCGCTCGCGTGTTTGATCATAAAGCTGTGCTTTACGATCGGGCGAGAGATACCCACCATGTCGGTTTCCTGGAAGGCATCTTCACCGATCAGGTGGCTTTGCACCTGGCCGGAGATGACTACCATCGGAATAGAATCCATATAGGCCGTCGCAATACCGGTAATGGCATTGGTCGCACCTGGGCCGGAAGTCACCAGTACAGTGCCCACTTTGCCGGTCGCACGCGCGTAACCGTCGGCAGCATGGGTGGCCGCTTGTTCGTGGCGAACAAGAATGTGTTTAACGTCTTTTTGACGAAAGATGGCATCGTAAATATGCAGTGCCGCGCCGCCCGGATAGCCGAAAACGTATTCAACGCCTTCGTCTTTCAGAGCGCGGATGAGCATATCTCCGCCTGAAAGCATTTCCACGATAATTCCCCTTTTAGGATGTGAATCGCATATGCGCGTGTGTCTTTTACCATGAGGCTGCTACAGCCGAAAGTTGAGGCGGTAAAGAATCACACAGGAAAGTATTGGCACTTAGGGCAGGCCAACACCGTGAATGATCCACGATCAAAACCCGGCAAGGTCAGGATCGGATCAGCGAAAACCGTGCAGGTAAACAGCGGCTTTCTAAGGTGATGCTCTGGTAGGAGCATCGCCAGCAGAGGGTTCGCCAAGAGGGTGACTTGGCGGGAAGCAGATGAGTGCCCGAGCTTATCGGTCATCTGCCAGCCATCTGGAGGACTGGCAATTTTCGCAAGATATGGTTCAAAGTCAAGAAATTAACGTCAGAATGATGATTTTTTATGCATCGATCCAGAGAAGGCTAGAGGTCAAGGGCAGGTAGCCACGAGCTTGCACTCGCTCACAGTTTTCCCTGTCGCGGTTTCGCTCCTTGCACATTAGGTCTATAGTTGCTGCATTCGCATCAAGCAATAAGGGCAAGATTCATGAAGTTTTCGCATATCGTAAAATTGGCCGGCATAGCGCTTGTTGGCCTAATGCTCAGCCAGCAGGGGTTCGCAAAAGAGAAGGTGTACACCTGGACCGACAGCAAAGGTACGGTTCATTACGGCGAACGCCCACCGAAAGATGTCAAGGCTACCTTAGTACAAACCCGCACGGGTCACAGCGACCCAACACCTGCACAAGTTGCGGCCTCCCAGCCTAAAGCAGAGCCTGCTCCGCCCGCTGAGGATCCTCGAGTAGCACAGGCGGCCGCACTCAAAGACCCTGAACGCTGTGCTGCGGCAAAAGAAAATCTCTCTATTTTGAACACTGTTGCCCGGATAAGAACCACTAATGAGCAAGGCATTGTTGTGCCGTTAACCGAGGAAGATAAGGTGCAGCAGCGGATAGCCACGCAGAAAGTGATTGATCAGACCTGCGAATAACACAGACCGATTTGCAATAAAAAAACGGCCACTAGATGGCCGTTTTTTGTTGGTTAATTATATCTTATCGCCTGATCGCCGGTACCGTTGGCGAGTGGGAGCTCCTGCCAAAACCCCACACAGTAATAGCATCCAGATCCCCATCAAACCACCACCGCCCCCCGAGCCACTTCCCCCACCGGAATTAACCGCTGCTTTGCTGCTGGATGACTGAGCCTGACTACTCGCTGCAGCTGCTTTTACTGTGATGGTTTGCGTTATGTATGACAGATTATACCGGGAGTCGCTCGCATTCCAGATCACATAACTAGTCCCGACCGGGAAAGGTTTCCAATCCATTGTCCAGGCCGTAATTTCACCATCGACCAAATCGTAAGCCTTAACCTCTGGCTGGGGGACATCAGTGAATACTCCTGTTGCATCCACGGTGATATTGGCAGGTGTTTGGATTGCCGGGGCAGTGGTGTCACGTACATCAAGGGTTTGCAAGCCAGTAGCCGTTTTTCCAGCAGAGTTGGTCGCGCTCCAGCGGATCAGGTGAGTACCAATGCTGTAAGGCCCGGCACTGGCAGTGATCGCTGCTATTTGGCCATCTTTGGCATCCTGGGCAAACACAGGCGGCAAGCTGTAGTCGGTCAGGGCAGCGCTAGCCTCAACCGTTAAGCGCGGCAGAGGGGCAAAAGCCGGCGGGAAAGCCCCCACACCCTGCGCTCCCTGCCCAAGCTCAATAATTTCTTCCAGCGTCTGCGTCAGCTTTACGCCTTTTTGTGTATCACCAAGGCTAATACGCAGCGAGGCCTTTGCCGCCCCAGCCAGCACCGGTAGCTTGGCGGTGTAGCGACTGCTTGCCCTGAACAGCACCAGCGGCACCCAATG
>NZ_JBRFPI010000365.1:0-4471 GCF_053579595.1 Cellvibrio sp. | reverse complement strand
ACGAACGCACGAATATCCACCTTTAAAGCGATCTCTTGTTCATCCACCAAAATACCGCGCTCGCTCGGTGGAACTTGTTGTTGGGCGACATAATCGCCTTGCAGGATTTCATCCCACACGCGTTTGGTAATTTTGTCGCCGCGATAGGCCGCTTTGCTTCCATAGCCAGTCGCAGGTTTAAAAAATAAGTGTTTGCGCTCCTGCCATAAATGTTCGGCATTATAGGCATTGACTAATTGGGTGCGGGGAATTCCGGAGAGCAGGGTTTTGATATCTTCATCATTTGCACCGAATGCCCTGAGGTTTGTTTCATCGCTGAGCAAGGCTAAATTACGTTTGTTGGCATAAAGTGCGTGGTGACGAGGGTTGGGGGTAAGCACTACGGCATTGTTTTCATAAGCAGAGCGCAATACGGCGTTGCCCGGCTGCGTAAGGGAAAAATCTGTAAGACGGTTGTAAACCAGATCAATCACTTGTTGTCGATAAAACAACTGGCCGTCAACCAAGGTGAGTTCGCGCGGATCGACAATCAGGGTTTTAATTCCCGCGCGCTCAAATACACTTTGCGCCAATAAAAATTCCGGATAGAGAAATTGGGCGCTGGGGTTTTCGTCTACCAGTGCAACGCAGCGCAGTGTTTGATCACCGCGCGCTAACTGCCACTCACGTTTAAACATAGCCACAAATCCAGCTTCAACTTGTGGCTGATGAAGCTGCGGAAAATCACCCGCTGCATTGCAACAAGCAGTTTGTGCGCTGAGCAATATCGCATTTAAAAAACCACCACCAGCGTTGGTATTGATTTCAATAACCTGTGGCCCGGTTTCATTTAAATGAAAATCAAAGCCCATAAATACGCCAGAGACGAGTGATGCATGTTGAGCGATGGCAGGAGCCTTGGCTAATGCCGCTTGTTGATAAGCACTCAGGGAAGTAACGCGCGTTATTGCATGCACCAGCTGCTGCAGTTGTTGCCATTGTGTAGGGGAGATAAATACTGCCGTGTGGGAAAATAATTGTTCGAGGTGTTGCAATACTTCAGCTGGCAATGCCTGCGCCTGCAAACTCGCCAGCAATTCAGCGCGATTAAGGGTTTTGCAAAAACAGGCACGATTTAATAAATCGGCGGCAGAGTCGCAATTTGTGTTGCAAACCTTTTTATCGGTCACTTTATTTTACCTTCCTCTATTATTTTACTTTCCAGTGTTTCTGCATTTCCAAATACATAAAAGACGCAGTCCAGGCAATCAGTAACAAACCGGTTAAGGCCTCAATACCCGCTAAAAAACGCAGCCATCCGGTGGGCGCAAGGTCGCCAAAACCGAGCGAGGTGTAACAGGTGAGTGAAAAATAAAGGCTATCGATAAAACCGGTGCTGGGCGTACCAAATAAGCCATGACCCTGAATATCGCCGCCCAGCAAGCTACCCAGTGATTCCTGTTGAATTAAAAAATAAAAACCGCCGGCGAAAAGGGTAATTTCTAACAAATGCGCACAAAGACATCCCAATATACCGATAAGGATACTCAGGCGCGGTGAGGCTTTTATGTTGGGAATGGCAGTGGTTAGTAAATTCAGCGCTTCAAAATGAATCAGCACAGCGACCGTAACTAAAAACAAAATTGATAATAGGGATAACAACATAGTTTGGCCGATGTCCTACTGATCATGAAAATACAATAGCGCTTAAAGTGCGAGCGAGTGGTTTTTTGGTAGTAACAACGAAATAGCACAGACGATGATTAGAAAAACGGTTGTTGTCCAAAGACAGGCAACCATGCCACCGGTTTGATAGACATAACCTGATAATAAGGTGCCGATTAACCGCCCCATGGCGTTGGCCATATAATAAAAGCCAACATCAAGTGAAACACCATCGTCTTTAGCGTAGCTAACAATTAGATAACTGTGCAGCGATGAGTTAATCGCAAATACCACACCAAAGAGTATTAGCCCGATAATTAATACCTGCGCAACAGGCAAGGATGTTGAAAACGCAAATGCCATAAGCGCGGTAACGAGCGTTAGTATTATGGCCCACACCAGCGCTGCGCTACCGGCTGGGGCAGAATCTGGTTTAGTGGAAGAGAATGCGCCGATAATCCTGGGTGCAAAAGATTGCACAATACCGTAACCAATGACCCAGCTTGCGAGAAACCCGCCGACCCACCAAAAATTCCAACCTAGCTGGCTGCTTAGAAAAACCGGCAGTGCTACTACAAACCATATATCGCGCGCGCCAAATAAGAATAATCGCGCAGCGGACAAAATATTAATCGCACGGCTTTTGGAAAATAATTCATTAAATTTCGGTTTGTTTTTAGCTTTACCTAAATCCTGTTTCAGTAAGATCACACTGGCAATCCATACCAAGGCTAGCGCCGTTGCCATCGCCAATACTGCGGCTTTAAAGCTCAAGAGCGCCAGCAGTGCGCCGCCGAGAAAAAATCCCACACCTTTCAACGCGTTTTTTGAGCCAGTGAGCAATGCAATCCATTTAAATAATTTTCCCTGCTGATCACCCGGAACTAATAATTTAATCGCACTCTTGGCGCTCATTTTATTTAAATCTTTAGCGATGCCTGATAACGCCTGCGCGCCCATCACCAGCGGCACACTGAGCCAATGAGTGGGCACGGTGAGCAACGCCAGCGCAATTACCTGTAAGCCAAGGCCAATATTCATGGTGCGATTTAAACCAATGCGCGCACCCAGATAACCGCCAAATAAATTAGTGACTATCCCGAAAATTTCATAAAACAAAAACAGCGCCGCAATTTCTAGCGGGCTGTAGCCGAGTTGATGAAAGTGCAACACCACCAACATACGCAGCGCACCATCGGTAAGCGTAAACGCCCAATAATTTCCGGTGACGATTGCGTATTGTTTTATTGCAGAAGACGCGTTCATAAATTTCCTGTAAGCGTAGCCCGTATGGAGCCTAGCGTAATACGGGACGGTTTTTGCGAACATAAACAACCCCGTATTCCGTTACACTCCATACGGGCTACATTAATCTGCCGATCCTACAAGTTTCGCCAATTCCGCCGTGCGATTTGCATAACCCCATTCATTGTCGTACCAGGCATAAATTTTTACCAAGGTACCGTTCACCACCATAGTGGAAAGCGCATCGACAATCGATGAAAGCGGATTGCCACAAAAATCACTGGAGACTAACGGGCGCGTCTCATAGCCAAGAATATTTTTCAGATAAGTTTCGCTCGCGCTTTTTAACAACGCATTCACTTCTTCCACACTGGTATTGCGCTCCACTTCAAATACGCAATCGGTCAGTGAACCCGTAGCCAATGGCACACGCACAGCGTGGCCATTTAATTTACCGCGCAGCTCAGGAAAAATTTCTGCGATTGCAGTAGCTGAACCGGTACTAGTGGGAATTAAATTGGAATGGGATGCGCGAGCGCGGCGCAAATCTTTATGGGGTTGGTCGAGTATAGATTGGGTGTTAGTTAAATCGTGAATGGTGGTAATGGCGCCGTGTTTAATCCCGAGCTGTTCATGAATCACTTTAACCACCGGTGCCAGACAGTTAGTGGTGCAAGACGCCGCTGTCACTATGCGATGCATTGCTGGATCAAATAAATGCTGATTAATGCCCATCACGACATTTAATACACCCGGTTCTTTTACCGGTGCGCTTACCACGACACGTTTTACGCCTTGATCCAAATAGGCCTGCAACAAGTTTACCTTGCGCATTTTGCCGCTGGCTTCAATTACCAGATCGCAACCGCTCCAATCAGTTTCCGCAATCGTTTTCTTGCGCGTAATTTTTTTCGATTTGTCGTCAATTTTAATTGCATGTTCATCCGCGCTGGTGTCTGGCGCCCATTGGCCTTGCACTGAATCGAATTTTAATAAATGTGCAAAAGTGGCTGCATCACCTGCAGGATCATTAATCTGTACAAATTCAAATTCCGGCCAGCGCCAGCTTGCACGCAATGCCAGGCGACCGATACGGCCAAAACCATTGATACCGATTTTGATTTTTTTCATGTTCTTTCTCGCAAAAAAATTTATTTGATATTAATTGTTTAACAACAACGGTTCGGTCGGTCTTCCATTTCACACAGGCGTTGGTGATTTTCCTCCAGCCAATCCTGATTGGCATCGAGCATCGTCTTCAATGTTTTAGTAATCCACGCGGGCAATTCCGGATGCAAACGGTAGTACACCCACTGCCCTTGGCGGCGATCAGCGAGCAGACCTGACTCGCGCAGCAGCGCCAAATGGCGGGAAATTTTGGGTTGGATTTCATCGAGCGCACAGGTGAGTTCACATACACATAGCTCTTTTTCGCATGTGACCAGCAGCGCGATACGCGCGCGGGTGGGGTCAGCGATAGCTTTGCTAAATTCAGCTGGATTCATACAGACGAATGTTCTCCGTATCTTGCATATGGATTTTTATATATATGAATAAGTGTATATATTGATCTAAACGCGAG
>NZ_JBRFPI010000364.1:0-4483 GCF_053579595.1 Cellvibrio sp. | reverse complement strand
TTGATCGATTTTTTTTGCAATCACAAGGATGGCAACGCCAGCATGTAATAGATGCTTGCCAATTACTTGGGCTGGATAAAAGTTTCAAGTACACGCAAGGTAGTGTGGAGCGCCTCGGAGAAATTGCAGCCGCTTGCCGCAGTCCGGCTGTCGCACGTACGAGTTTGTTTCGTTGGTTGGTGTTTAATGTACTGGTTGGCAATAGTGATGCGCATTTGAAAAATTTAAGTTTCACTATTTCTCATGAAGGCATCCAACTTGCGCCTTTTTATGATTTGCTTAGCGTGGCAGTGTATGACACGCTCGCCTTTGAAAAACAGAATTGGCCGAAACAAACCGAACTTGCCTGGCCTATTTTAGGTGTGGATCGTTTTGCGGATCTGAATCGTCAATTATTAATTGATGCGGGAGTAAAGCTGAAAATATCTAAAAGTACCTCGCTTCGTTTATTTGACAGCCTGTGTCAGCAAATTGCGACTGAAGCCTCAATGCTCTACGCAGAAATACAACATGAAAATAATGCTCTCATGCAAATTCCCCCTGATCTTTCCGCCAGACTTGCAGGCGAATCACGCTGCCTCAGAACCATTTTGCATGCAGTAATTAAGGAAATGGTGCAGAAGATGAAGGGCTGATTTGACTCAGGTTTTAGTAATGGATGCAAAGCAAAATTATGGATACCTTTTGCCCAAGTCTCATCGGCCATGTCCGGCCAATCGTCTTTGTCGAAACCGGGTTCACTTTCCAGCCGCTTTTTATCGATATCCAGAATGAAGCGTTTATTCACGGTATCCAAAGTTAACGCGCTTCAGGGTGCAGCAAATAACTTTTCTCCCATCCCCAAAAAAAGATCCGAATGAAAAAACCGCGTAGCTGATTTTGCCACTAGCCATATCCAGCATAATTTCTTCGATATCGCCGAGATGCTCGTCAGCGTGATTATAAACGTCATTCCCAATTAACGTGTCTACACCCATCAAGCGGGGCGGCCATGTGCTGTTTTCTATTCGCAATCTCACACACGAACAGTAAGAAGTTAACTGATTTAAAATTAATTTTATTGGTGCGGAAGCGAACGGAACTAACCTTGGAAAGGTAGGATTATCAGCAGTAAAACCGCATGCTGAATTTTACGTGGCATTGAAAGCGGCGGCCCCTGAACGATTTATTTTTTTCTGAGGATATCTTATGTCTTTTAATCAATTAAATTCAGATTGCATTGAACATTGTTTGGCTTGCAGCCAAATTTGTTACTCCACAGCTGTAAATCATTGTTTGGAAGCGGGGGGTAGGCATGTTGCACCGGGGCATTTTACATTGATGCTTAACTGCGCAAAGGTTTGTGAAACCTGTGCAACGTTGCAGATGAGCAATTCATCGTTCAGCTTTCATATGTGTTCGCTATGCGCAGAAATTTGCGAAGCTTGTGCAGAAGATTGTGCAAATATTGGCGATATGGCCGATTGTGTAACGGCCTGTACGAAATGTGCAGAGAGCTGCCGTGAAATGGCGTCTTGAATTATCGGTAATGAAAAAATATTGGGGGGGAGAAAAACCATGGTTTTCTTTCAGGAAAATATGTGGTGGATAGGTGGATTTTTATTGGTAACCATTTTTTGCATTGCATTAATGTTATGGAGAAATCACGCAGCTAAAAGCGACACTGTGCTGCGCAAGGAAAGTGACACTGTTGCCAGTAGCATATCGCTCAAGCCGAAAAGGAATATCCAAAAACTGGATTAATACTCAGCCGGAAAATAGTTTCCCGCTGGCATACGCTGACGCATGGATATTTTTATCAGGATTAATGCTGCGCGATCGAAAAATCCCTCTTAAAACCGGTTCGATAGTTGTTACCCCACCATTTTTTCCAATCTTTACCCAATTCCCCAATTGTTTGGCTATGGTTTATCAATTATCTTATAGTAATATTGACAAAAAGTCGTGTGGTCATTGGCTACAGGCTGAAAACATCTGGTATCCATCAGAAAAAATAACATCGGCACTAATAACTCTGGGAAAAAATAATGATGCGTCGCTTTAGTCTCTATTCGATCTTTACGCTGTTTTTTATGTCACTGTGCGCCCCGGCTTTTGCTGCGCATGAAATAAAACATTTTCGCGATATCACTTGGGCGAGTCCCAAGGGCTTTGATTTGACGCTCGACATCACCGTGCCCGAAACCAAAACAAAAGCGAAACCCGTGTTGGTGATTATTCATGGAGGAGGTTGGTTGCTGGGTAGTAAATCCGGCATGGTGGATTTGGCAGATAGTATTGCCAGCCGCACCGACATTATTACCGTCAATATAAATTACCGTTTGCTCGCTGATGTTAATAACACCACTACGACCAATGAACTTATTGAAGATGCAATGGGCGCAGTACTTTGGGTGAAGGACAATATCAAAAATTACGGCGGTGACCCGGACAAAGTAGCGGTAACGGGTGATAGTGCAGGTGGGCATTTAGCGGTGATGGTAACAGTTGCCAGACGCAATTTGGATAGTGATGGGTTTGATAAAAAGCCGCTGGGTTTTAAACCGACTTATTTACCTAAAGGTGTAAGTGCTGAGCAAGTTGTCGCTAAAGATGGTTTGAAAATTCAGGCTGCCATATTGAGCTATGCCGCCTTTGATATGGTGGCGGTTGCGAAAAGTGGTTTTGAAGCTGAGGGCAATCAATTCTGGAAATGGGCAAATGCAAAACCGCGTGGTCTATTTGGCGATAAAATAAATGTGAATGATAATCCCGAATATTACGAGGCAGTATCCCCACAACAATATTTGGTGAGCGCGAAAGAATTGGCTTTGCCCAAACAATTTGTGCACGTGGGAGCTTTGGATGGCCTTACTACTCCTACAGTTGCAAAAGCTTATGTGGATAATTTGAAAAAATTGGGGCAACCAGTGAGCTTTAAAATATATGAAGGCAAAAACCACGGCTTTTTGGATTCAGGTTGCAATGATTACAACAACGGCTGCTACAAAGATCTTTCCGAACCTGCGGTGACGGATATGATTGCCTTTTTGAATAAAGTATTTAAACTGTAATCCATTTGTAAAAACTTTACTTTTCCTCCCAAAGCCCTCGCCAGCGAGGGCGTTTTAATTTCATCTACCCTAACCGCAGCACAAACTCCGCGCCGGTTTTTCCCTTTGTGACAATCCCATTAAATTTTTGTGATCACCTCATCCTGTCATTTATCGGACCTTAGACTCCTGCTTCTGATTTCGCTCTCCATGAAGAGTGAGATCGGTTTAAAACAATCACCATCAACTGGAGGTCCGACTCGTGTTAAACAGAATAAGCATAACCAGTGCGAAGATTTTAAAAAGCGTTTTTGTTTTGTTGGCGCTGCTCAATGTCAGTGCAGCAACTGCTGATGAATTTCCCACCTGGGATGCGGGGATTACCGCCTACAACGAAGGACTTGTTAGAAAATTTCACCCACTGTTTGATTTTGATTCCGATGGTTGCTATCCAGGAACACCTTTTCATCGCAATGAAAATTTGCGCCAGAATCCGGGTTTGGGTGCAACCTCTAGCTACTACGGCGGTTGCCGCGATGCGGGTTGGGCGAATATCTCCAACACCATTCACAGACAGTTATGCAAAGCGGGCACAGATGGTTTGGAACGCTGCGCACATTTTTATGAGTTGTATTTTGAAAAAGATCAGGCCGTCAATCTGACCTTTTTAGGTGGTCATCGCCATGATGTAGAGACCGTTATTGTGTGGACTCTGAAGGGGAATGGACAAGAGCTTATCAGCCATGTCTCCACCAGTGCCCATGGAAGTTTTGATACTCGTGCAATGAGTGGTTTGCAACAACACAACGGCCATCCATTGGTGGTGTACCACAAAGACGGCATAAGAACGCACGCGTTTCGTTTTGCCAGCGCGACTGATAAAGCCAAGGTAGAGTTTCAGGGTAACTGGGGTGAATTTTTTGCACCGAATATTATTAGCCACTATCGCGCATTAGCGAACTGGGATTCCAATGAGCGCACCCGCCATGAACGCAATACCCAATATCGCATGGTGCTGGAGCAATCGAATTTTGGTTCTGCCAGTTTTAAAACCCGCAACGATAGTTTAATTATGGATCAGGCCAACGCCAACGTACCTCGCACTGATTCACGCTGGGCTAATACTTCATTTACTTGGGATGATATCGCCGCTACCAAAGCGAAAGAATTGCAGGCTAACTATCTTGGTATTTATCAGGACATTAAAAATAATTACTAATATTGATGCGGTAAAAAATCCTGCGGTGATATTGCGGTAATGGGTTGATAAAAAAGCGCAGATTACTGTCGGTAACCTGCGCTTTTTTATTGGATTTTTATTTCATCTTCACGACTACTTTGCCCTTCGCCCTGCCTGCTTCGAGATAGGCAAGTGCCTCTTTGGTTTGACCAAACAGAAACACCTTGTCGATCACCGGAAGGATATGCCACGCCTCCAGTAACTTGCCAAT
>NZ_JBRFPI010000363.1:0-4517 GCF_053579595.1 Cellvibrio sp. | reverse complement strand
GGGTTCGTCGAGCAATAACACATTGGGTTTTTCCCACGCGATTATCGCCAATGCCAAACGCGCTTTTTCTCCGCCGGAAAAATGGGTGATGGGTTCAAAGGCGCGGTCGCCATGGAAATCAAAACTGCCGAGGAAATCGCGGATTTCCTGCTCGCGTGCCTGCGGCGCCAAGCGTTGGATGTGTAATGCCGCGGAAGCATTAATATCCAGTGCTTCCAATTGATGTTGCGCAAAGTAGCCGAGTTTAAAATGTTCGCCGTTAGTGCGATCACCAGCCAGTAGCGGCAGCGAACCGGCAAGGGTTTTTACCAAACTTGATTTACCCGCTCCGTTGGGGCCGAGTAAACCCACGCGCGTTTCGGCGCGAATACTCAATTCAACTTTATTTAAAACAACTTTGGCTCCCTGATCATCAGTTTTATAGCCAATGTCAGCGCGCGCGATATGCACCAATGGCACTGACATTTTGTCATTGCAAGTAAAAGTAAAGGTGAATGGTGAATCGATATGCGCCGGCGCAATCTTTTCCATGCGCTCCAATTCTTTAATCCGGCTCTGCGCCTGGCGCGCTTTGGTGGCTTGCGCGCGGAAGCGGCGAATATAATTTTCAACGTGTGCAATACGCTCTTGCTGCTTCTCAAAACTCGCCTGTTGCTGTGCAAGTTTTTCCGCGCGCTGGCGTTCAAACGCTGAATAGTTGCCGCTGTAATTATCGAGTTTTTGTTTTTCGATATTTACAATGCGGTCAACAATATTGTCGAGAAAATCGCGGTCGTGCGAAATAATAATCAAAGTACCGGGATAGCGTTTGAGCCACTCTTCCAGCCACAGGGTCGCATCTAAATCCAAATGGTTGGTCGGTTCGTCGAGCAGCAATAAATCCGATGGACACATCAATGCTTGCGCGAGATTTAAGCGGATGCGCCAGCCACCGGAAAAATCCGATACCGGGCGTTTATCATCACCCGGCGCAAAGCCCAAACCATTTAATAATTGCTGCGCGCGTGAGGGCGCGGTATATGCGTGGATATTTTCCATATCGCTATACAGATGCGCGAGCTGTTCGCCGTTGTGTTGCGGATCTTGCAAGGCGGTGGCAATTTCCTGCTCCAGTCGGCGCAATTCGCTATCACCATCGAGCACATAATCGAGCGCGCTGCGGCTGGTATGCCCAACCTCTTGCGCCATATGTGCTACACGCCACTGTTTGGGGATATCAAGCGTGCCGGTATCGCTGTGTAGTTTGCCGAGCAACAATTGGAACAAGGTGGATTTGCCGGTGCCATTGGCGCCGATCAAACCGACTTTCTGGCCCGGATAAATAGTGAGGTCGGCACCGTCTAATAAAAATTTGGTGCCGCGCTGAACGGAGGTGTTTTGTAATTGAATCATGGCGCGCATTCTAGCAGACTTGCCCCAAACCCCTGCTAGCGGATTTTGTTATGCCCACTGCGTCACTCGATGATAGATCCAATCTGTGGGATTTTTCCCTGCGCCAGTATGCCCGCGCCGGTGTGGCGGATGCGTGCCTGCGCCTGCAAGATGAGCATGGGGTAAATGTGAATGTATTGTTCTGGTGCCTCTGGCTGGAACAGCGAGGATTAACTCTGGATGCAGCGCGCCTGCGCAACGCGCAGAAGCGTATCCACGCATGGGACGAGCACTATGTTGTACCCCTGCGACAATTGCGGCGGCGGATGAAAGCAGAATTTGGTGGGGCGAATTCGGATATCGAACAAGTGCGCAGCCAAATTAAACAGGCGGAATTGCTCGCGGAAAAACAAGTACTGTCGCTGCTGGAGGTGCTGCCGCAAAGCTGGGGTAAGACAGCCGTAGCCAGCGCACATCTACCCACGGCAGGAGAGAATCTTCGCTTTTATTTACAGTATCTCAATGTTGCCGAAAGCGCGATTAGGGAAGTGTTGGCGTTGCTTGATAGCGGCACCGCTTCAGTGACGCAAGAGCGCATCTAACTGGTCTACAATTTCGCACCAATCGGAATCCTGTTGCAGACTATCTTTGATAAATTGACGTTGCGATTGGGTCCAAAAATCAGCGGCTTGCAGCTTAATATCATCAGGTAAATGATGATGTTTGATAAAGCGCGCTATAGCCAGATTGCTTGATTCCAAACCTAATTGCTCAAATAGTTGCGGCATTGCGATAGTGGACGTATTCATGATGGAGTGCTCCTAATTACTTAGCTAGAGTATGAAGGAGATTTGGCGCGGACGTTTGAATCTTTTGTTATTAAAAAAGGGCACCGATGGTGCCCTTTTTTATGTAAGCCGATGTGATGAATCCTTAATTCAATGAACCTTGGTCATCATCGAATGGCAGCGCTGGAGTTGACGGTGATTCGACGCTGGTGGCGACCGCCGGTGTTTCAACGGCGGATGGCTCGTTAACCACTACAGGTGCTTCAACTGCGGGTGCTACAGTAGGCGCCTCAACAGCAGCAGTTGGGGCGGGTGCAGCATTTTCAGTGGCGCTTTCTATTTTTTTGGCTGGCGCTTTTTTAACAGGGGCTTTTTTAGCGGCGACAACTTTTGGTGCTGGCTGTTCGGCAGGAGCTGCAGGCTGGACAGCTCCAGGTGTTGCTGTTGGCTTGGTTTTGGTCGCTTTGGTTTTAGCCGCCTTGGTTTTGGTTGCAGTGCTTTTTACTGGCTCTGCGGTTTTTGTTTCAGGCTTTTTCGTGACTTTTTTGATTGCGGTTTTTTCAGCTTTGGGTGCATCAACATTTGCTGAAGCTGTTTTTGCAGGTTTTACTTTGGCGGCCTTACCGGCTTTTTTAGCCTTGCCTTTGAGCTGATCTGCAACGGCCTTGGCAATTTCTTTACTCGCCGCTTGCGCCGCTTTTAAGCTGTCCAACAATGCTTGCGCGCTGGCAGCCACTTTGGCTTGTGCGGCCAAATCTTTTTTCGCCTGACTCAGGCGCGCTTTAGCCGCAGGGGTTTTGCTTTCTTTTGCTGACAGATCAGCCACTTTTTTCTTGGCGCTAACCAGCGCTTTGTTTTCTGCAGCAACTGTTTTTTCTGCAGCAGCAAGTTCTTGCGCGCGCGCTTTATCCAGCGCAGCACCCAGCTTGGCGATTTCTTGTTCCAATTCAGCAATTGAATTTTTTGGAGTTTTGGTGGCGGCCATAAAAAAATACCTGTATGAAAAAAGCGTTGGAAACGTCTAATGAGTAGCACAGTAAACTGTTGATGCATTTCGGGCGAATTGTAGCTGCGCCCCACTAAAAAGTGTATGCCTCTATGCAGGGCGATGGGTTTGTACTTTAGCTGGCAATAACCCTGAGCGATAGAGGGTAATGGGCGTGAACTTTGTGAAAAGCAAGCAGTCTGAATCGGTTCTGATGCTAGCGGCTGCAACTCTCCGGAGGTAAATGGGGTGCAGTACACACTTTGGCTGGCGGTTTAACGTGGGCAAGCGCTAAAAACGCGCACATTTGGCTGGAGTTGGTATACCATTGCCGCCTGCTCTGGCGCCGCAGTATAAGGTGTCGGCTAGGACCAAGTGAGCGGCACGCTTGCTTCACACAGACAACGATTACAAATCAATGATTACTAATAAGGTGCATTATGTTTAACAAACGTTTATTGGTTGTTGGCCTGATGGCTGCTACTGCTGGCTTGATGGGCTGCAACAAAAAAGAAGAAGCAAAACCGGTTGATGACAGTGCAAAGCTGACGACTCTGGAGCAAAAAGCGAACTACATCATTGGTCAAAACCTGGGTAAAAACCTGCAAAATGGCGGCCTGACCATTGAGCCTGACTCATTGTCATTGGCGCTGACTGATATCCGTGACGGCAAACCTTCTCGCATCAGTGAAGAAGATATGCAAAAGATCATGCAAGAAGTTCAGCAAAAAGCCATGGCTAAACAAGAAGAAGAACAAAAGAAACTGAGCGAAACCAATATTGCTGAAGGCAAAAAATTCCTCGAAGAAAACAAGGCTAAAGAAGGTGTAACTACCACTGCAAGCGGCCTGCAATACAAAGTGATCACCGAAGGTAAAGGCGCCAAGCCAAAAGCAACCGACACTGTAACTGTTAACTATGTTGGCAAGCTGATCAACGGTACCGAATTTGATAGCTCGATCAAAAATGGCCAACCGGCAACCTTCCCATTGGATGGTGTAATTCCGGGTTGGACTGAAGCCCTGCAATTGATGCCACAAGGTTCCAAGTGGGAAATCGTAATCCCATCAGAGTTGGCATACGGTGCTGGTGGTCAAGGCCCAATTCCACCATCATCAACCTTGATTTTCGAAGTTGAATTGTTGGAAATCAAAGCGGCTGAAGCTGCTGCAGAAGCTAAATAAGATTTAACCCGATCTTATGGCGATAAAAAAACCCGCTCATGAGCGGGTTTTTTTATGGCGGTAATTTTGTGGTGCGACTTTTTAACTAACCAAATCTTTGTGCGATGTGTGCAGTACCGAGATGAGGCGGTCTTCGGTGCTAAAGCGCACTTCGAGTGCTTCGCCCAAGTGCGACAGGTCGGCTGTGAG
>NZ_JBRFPI010000362.1:0-4529 GCF_053579595.1 Cellvibrio sp. | reverse complement strand
GGAGCCAGCAAGGGCTGGACGAGTATAGGTTGGATGGGGGTGCTGGCAGGGCTGCTGATTTTATCCTTCTACTCGGTGATTGCTGGGTGGACACTGGAGTATGCATTGGCGGCCTTGGATGGAAAATTTGCCGGGTTGACGGGCGATACATCGCAAGCCCTGTTCGATGGTTTGCTCGCCGACAGCGATCTGATGCTGCAATGGCACTCATTATTTATAGCGATGACGATCGCGGTGCTCGCGCTGGGGGTTACGCGAGGTCTTGAATCAGCCGTGCGCTTGATGATGCCGTTGCTGTTTGTATTGCTGTTAATCCTGCTGGGTTATGCAATTAAAGAGGGGGAGTTTGCCACCTCGCTGCGTTTCATGTTCAGTTTTAAACTGGAGGATTTGTCCTGGGAGGGCGCGCAGATTGCCATGGGGCACTCCTTCTTTACCCTCAGCTTGGGTATGGGCGCGATCATGGCCTACGGCGCTTATATGCCGAGCAGCCAATCGGTGGGGAAGACGGTAATGATAGTCGCGATCCTGGATACCCTCGTGGCCTTGGTTGCCGGCGTCGCTATCTTCGCCTTTGTGTTCGCCACCCCCGGTATTAGCCCCGGCGCCGGGCCGGGCTTGATGTTTGTAACCCTGCCAGTCGCCTTTGGCAATATGGGCGCGGGTCTGGTGATCGGTTCGGTGTTTTTTGTGATGGTGATTCTGGCGGCCTGGACATCGACTATTTCGCTGCTGGAACCAGGTGTCGCCTACTTGAATGAGCGGTTTGGGCTGCACCGGATTTTCGCGAGCCTGTTGCTGGGGACGACTTCCTGGGTTATTGGCCTCGGCTCGGTCTTTTCGTTTAATGATTGGTCGGAGCTGCAGTTCTTATGGGGCAAAAATTATTTTGACAGCATGGACTTTATCGCTACCAACATTATGCTGCCGCTCGGCGGGGTGCTGATCGCGCTGTTTACCGGCTGGAAATTGCGCGATGAAATTATCCTGCACGATTTAAAATTTGAATCTGCCTGGGTGTTTCGCCTCTGGCGCCCGGTGTTGAAATTTATTTCGCCCATCGCGGTGTTGGTAATTTTATACAACGGGATTTTTCCCGTATTGCGTGCGGTGTTTGTAGAGTAAATCGTGGTGGAGTAAAAAGTGGCTCATCGGGTAGAGAGATCGGCGTTGGTAAATTATTCCGCGTCACAAATGTTTGATTTGATCAACGATATTGAAGCCTATCCACAATTTATGGATGGCTGCGTGGGGGCGAAAATTCTGGCGCGTGGCGACGATTGGCTGGAGGCGCGCCTGGAGCTGAGCAAAGCGGGTGTGAGCCAAAGTTTTGTCACGCGCAACCAGTTGCAGCCGCCGCACAGCATGAGCATGAATCTGGTCGATGGGCCGTTTAAATACTTGCGCGGCGTCTGGCGTTTTACGCCCTTGGGCGAGCAGGCGTGCAAGGTGACTTTTGAGTTGGAATTTGAATTGCAAAACCGTCTCTTGGGTATGGCGGTGGGCAAGTTGTTTGAAGGGGTGAGCAATAAACAGGTAGATGCGCTCTGTGCGCGCGCCAAGCAGGTCTACCAGTAATTCTTTTTATCTTTTTATTTTCGATTTCTTTTATTTTGATGGACAGACAGCATGGCCGATTTTGATCTTATCCGGGTGGAAGTGGCTTACGCCTTGCCGCACAAACAAAAAATCATCGCACTTTTGGTCGAGCCGGGTACTACGGCGCTAAGTGCGGTACAGCGCTCCAAAATTGCCGATCACTTTCCCGATCTGGATATTAGCACCGCCAAGATGGGCATCTTCGGCCAGTCGCTTGGCACCAAAGGCATGGACAGCGCCGATAAGCATGTCCTGCATGCGGGTGACCGCGTGGAAATCTATCGCCCGCTCGCCTCTGACCCGAAAGACGCACGGCGCAAACGGGCGGAAAAAGCCGATAGCGCCAAACCTGACGCTGGACATAGCGAAACAGATACTTCTGCCACTGATTAATCCCTCCTCCATCTCTCTGCTTGTGTGTTCGCCCGGTTGATCAGTAGTAATCAACCGGATAGCCGACCTGCTCCCCTAAAAATTTGCACTACACTGGGGTAATACTGCGTCTTTGCCGGTTCCCGGCAGTCGCTATAACAACATGCTTGAGAGACTTCATGTCGCTGAATTACAAACGCCTTTACCGTTGGCTGCCCTGGCTTTCTGCCGCGGGTTTAGCCGCTGTATTTGTGCTGTTTATGTTGGCCGATTTACGGGTTCATCAGCAGGTATGGCATGAGCGACTGAGCTGGAATACCCAAACCCAGAAAAACCATCTGGACACATCGGGGCGCGACCTGACCCAACAGGCCATGTTATTGGCGCAGCTGATTAGCGGCGATCATCAGGTCATCGACCAATTGCGCGGGGCGCATCAGGTATTTGTTGCGGAAGACGGCGCTAGCGGCGCTGAACATTTGCGTCAGCTCAGGCAGGAACTGCGAGAGCATCTACACGATTACTGGAGTGGGATGGAAGCGCTGGGCGTGCGGCAATTGAGTGTGTATTTTGCCCCCGGCGCGGTGAATTTTTTGCGCATGCATCGCCCCGATCGCTACGGTGACAGCTTAAGTGGCTTGCGCCCGCTCATTACCAATGCGTTTACCTCCGGGGTGCCCACCTGGGGTGTCGATGTCGCCCGTCAGGGGAGTGGCTATCGCGCCATTCTGCCGGTCACTGCCAAGGCTGATGAAACCGGTGGAGTGATTGCGGTGCTGGAAGTGGGTATGTCATCGCTGCCACAGAAGACTGAAGAGTCGCCGTCTGGTATTCAGATGGCGGTATTTCTTCGCAAGGCGGCGGTTGAGCAAATACTTTGGGAACAGACCCGGCAGGAGCTTAACCAGCAGAACCCGACCACGGTGGATGACTGGCGTCTGGAGGACACGACTGATCCGCAACTTCATAACTGGTGGAGCCGGGGCATGATCCCTATCAACCAGCAGGGGCAATTGCTGCACAACGAAGGTAAGACTTACGTCGCCTCCTGGTGGCCGTTGCAGCAATCGGGGCTGCCAGTGCAGCAATCGGGTTTGGCCATGCTGGTCTGGAACGATATCACCCCGGCCTATGAGGATTATTTATCTATCCGCCAGCGGGTGATCGCCAAGTGGATGACTGCACTGGTGTGCGCACTTTTGCTGCTAGTGGCTTTTGTCCGCTTTAATCGCCGGTATTTACGCAGTCTGGTGGAGCAGCACGGCGAACAGTTGCGCGAGGAGCATGGGGTCAGTGAGCAGGCGCGCCAGCGTTTGGCACTGGCGCTGCGCTCCAGTGACTCTGGCTTTTGGGAGTGGGACATAGCGAACGACAAAGCCCGCTTCTCGCCCGAATGGCGGCAGCTCTGCGGCATTGGGCCCGAGTCGCCCAACTCGCTTGATTTGGACGAGTGGATGAGCCGCGTCCACCCCGCTGACAAACGTATGAGTTACAGTGACATTATTCGCCATATCAAAGGCGAAACGCCCATGTACGAAAATGAGTACCGGCTCAAAATCCACGATGGCAGCTACAAGTGGATTCTCACCCGCGGCAAAGTAGTCGAGTGGACGGAGAGTGGCAAAGCGGCGCTGATGGTGGGGGTCTACACCGATATTACCGAGCGCAAAAACACCGAGCTGATCAGTATCCGCCAGCAGGCTGCGCTCCACTCGCTTAATGAAATCGCCTCGCTCTCAGCCGTTGACCCGGACGAACAATTGCGCCGTGCGCTCAGTTTGGGTGCGCGCTATCTGGGGTTGAGCAACGGCATCATCAGCCAGATTAACGGGGATGAATTTCGCATTCATGTGCAGTTTTCCGCCCAGGGACAGCGCGATGCACCGCTCGTTAGCCCGCTTGCTAAAACCTACTGCAGCCTCACAGTAAACCTGCAGGATGTAGTGGCGGAAGATGATATTCCGGCGAGCAACTTTCGCCAGCACCCCGCGTATCTGTTGACCCAGGTTGAGACCTATATAGGCGCGCCTCTGTGGGTGGGCGGTAAGATTTACGGCACCCTCTGTTTCAATTCACGCAAAACCCGCCATCACCAATACGATGCGCTCGACAAGGACTTTGTGCGCCTGCTGGCGCGCTGGATCAGTTCGGTGGTGGAGCGCTGGCAACAGGATGCCGAGAAAAAAGATATTTTGCAGCGCTTCCAAAAACTCAGCGAGCGCTTGCCTGGCTTTCTCTATCAATTCCAACTGCGCCCCGATGGCAGTTCATTTTTTCCCTACGCCAGCCCCGGGATCAAAAACATTTACGACGTGAGCCCGGAGGATGTGGCGATATCGGCGAATAAAGTCTTTGGCGTGATTCATCCGGATGATGTGGGCTGGGTGGGCGAAAGCGTCTCCTATTCCGCCGCGCACCTTACGCCCTGGGTGGCTACCGTGCGCATCAACCATCCGCAGCGCGGCATGATTTGGACACACATAGAATCGATCCCGGAAAAACTGGAAGACGGCAGCGTACTCTGGCACGACTATGTCTCCTACATCACACCGCTTAAA
>NZ_JBRFPI010000361.1:525-4565 GCF_053579595.1 Cellvibrio sp. | reverse complement strand
TCAGTGCTGGTGTGAATTGTTAAAATATGGCGATTGTTGGTTACCCGTATACGCAGTTTATTTTGCATACCATCTGGCTTTGGAGTCGTGCGTTGATCCATACCGTAGCGATGTAACACCATGCCGTTTTTATTGATGCCGACACCAGCGTAGAGTTTATCGTTGTAAAATAATAGCGCGCCACCTTGTGCATCCGGGTCAATATCCATATCCACTTCAAATTGGTACGCTTGGTCACCCGTTAAAAATGTCAGCGGTGAGGTGTTGCTGGGCGATGTGCCTTTCGCGGTTAATTCGAGCGCACTATTTTTATAATTTACACGTTGGTTTTCAGTTACATCACCGCGAAAAAAACTCCACTGGATACCAAATTTATTGGTGGAGAAATCATCGGATAACGCCATGCCCTGCTGCACAGCTTCACCACCTTTGCGTTTCCCCATGGGTTTGCCCACATCAACGCCTTTTGCTTTAAACCAGCCATCTTTGGTCCACTCAATCGGTTCCATCATCGCCTGGCGACCGAGCGTGTGAAAACCATTTTCGTAGGCGTGATACATCATATGCCAATCCGGTTTTTTAGCTGTGCTGTCTGGGCCTTCCACTAAAGTCGCGTGACCTTTTGACCACCATTTTTCTGCTGCTGATTCAGTGCGGATAATCGGATTGTAAGGTGAATTTTCCCAGGGGCCATGAATCGATTTTGCGCGTGCAGAAACAACCATGTGCCCCGTTGGTGGGCCAGCGGTGCCGCCGAGTGCGAGTGTCATGTAAAAGTAGTCCCCGTGCTTCATCATTTTGGGGCCTTCTTGCGCGTAACTTTCTACGTCCCACTCTTGCGGATATTGCCAGCCATCGTAGACATGTTCCATGTCGCCCACAATTGTTAACCCGTCATCACTTAATTGCACACGGTCGCCATGGGATAAAAACAAATAGCGTTTACCGTCTTCACCTACAATATGGCCTGGATCAATTCGGTCATTATTGAGTGCGACAGGCTCAGACCAAGGGCCGCGAATATCATCCGCCCAGATCACGTAAATATTGTTGTTGCCCGGTAATTTTGCGGGAATATATAAATAAAATCGGCCATTGTGTTTGGTCAGTTCCGGTGCCCAAATACTGCCGACATATTTTTTCAGTGCAGGGCCGATGGGCTGCCAGTTCACCAAATCTTTTGAATGCCAAATGGTGAGGGCAGGGTAGGCTTCAAACGATGAAAACGTCATGTAGTAATCATCGCCATCTTTAAGCACGCTGGGGTCGGGGTGATCTCCCGCCATAATGGGATTTAGATATTTTCCATTACCAAGATCGGCTTTGCGTTGGCCTTCAATCCCCTGCGACCATTGCTGGCAATGTTTCAAAAACGCGTTGCCTAAATGCGGAGTACATTGATTGTTGGTGCGGCTTTCACCAGCGTGGCTTCCGGCACTTGCCACGACCAACAATATACTGAATAACAGTTGATATTTTTTTTTCATAATCGTCTCGCAATCATTTTTATACGGGTAGTTCATGAACATAACCATCTTGCTGGCGGTTATATTTACTGAGCTACTTTGGATTGGTGGAGACCGAAAATACATGCCGGATAAAGAATTTTATTATTGATTCGATGCAAACAATTCAGGTTTGCAGGATCGCGCAAATCCGGAAAGCTGTCATCTATGATTGAAATTTATTACATATCATTACCTAAGTATCGATGATACTTCTGCTGGCAAAACGCAGGTGCCGGTGATACGTAAAGGGTGCAGCTTGATGAGGGGGAAAGTAAAACGCAGGAAGCTGATCAGGCGAGGTGGGAGTCATCAATCGAGCCAGCACATCGCTGTAGATAGTATGTTTAATCAGATGGCATTGGGCAAAACGGCCGAAGCCGTTTTGCCGCCACACAATTAACGCTTATAAGAACACTTGTTCGGGTTGCCTAGTGGGTCGGAACCAAATGCGGCAACGGTACAGGCAATTGAACCCGGTACAGAAACGCGTTTGGTAACCCACTTGCCTTTGCGGCCGAAGGCTACCCAGCCATCGCCAGAAGTGACTGAACAGGTACCGCCCAAGTCAGCGCATTTGGAGAAACCATCGGGATAATCGCCTGTGCCCGTCAACACCGGAGCGCCACTGGCTGAGCTTGCTGGTTTGCTGGATGCGGCAATTGAGCTTGCTGGCCTGCTGGATGCAGCTACTGAGCTTGCTGGCTTGCTGGAAGCTGCCACTGAACTGGCAGGTTTGCTTGACGCAGCCACGGACGATGCCGCGCCACCACAAGCTGCTGCCGTCAGTTGCGCACCGTTTTTACCAACACCCGCAAATTGCGCAAGTTTATCTTTCACACACTGTGGCGTTACCGGTGCGTAGCTGTAGGGCAAGCTGATCGGGAAGGTTGCAGTGGTAGTCCAGTTGTTGGCATCGATGGTGCCGCCGCTGGTCCAGGTAATGTTATAGGTGGCAAAGTCACCCGGGTTGGTGATGTTGTTATTGCGCAGATCCCACTTCCCGCAGTTGCTGCTGTCGTAACGGCAGGTAACCGGGTTTACGGAATTCTGGAACCAGTTGCTTTCAATCAATGCATAACCCGCCTGACGCACGTTAATACCAGAACCGGTAATGCCGTCGTACAAGTTGTTATACATGTGCGTCCAACCGCCGCGTTGCAATGGCAAACGCGCGTTTACGTTGCGGTAAATATTGTGGTGGAAAGTGATCTCGCGGCCGCCGGCAATATCGCTGCTGCTTGAACCATCAAGACCGACTTTTTTGCTATCGCGGATAATGTTGTACGACACAGTGATGTTATGTGAATCTTTTTTAATGTCTATCGCGCTTTCAAACGTCAGGTCGCCATCGGGTGAGCCGTTACATTCGTTATTCACCGCAAACAATTCGTTGTGGTCGATCAACACATTGCTGCCGCTGTCGATACGCAACATATCCGCATCGTTATTTGCACCGGCAAGTGCGCCAATCTTCATATTGCGCACAATCACGTTGTTCGATTTATTAATCACAATACCAAAGTTGGCCGATGAACCATTCGCGCCAAGAATGGTGACACCCTTGGTGAATTCTTTGATTTCCACAAAGCGGTAAGCATCATTCCAGCGCGCTTTAGGGCAATTGCCCGAAGCGTCAACCGTGTGATCTTTAATGACCTGATTGATCAGCGCATCTTCATTGCCGGTGTAGGTGATGACAACAGGATAAGCACCGCCAGTAACCTTGTTGCCGTTGGCATCGAGTTTGGCGTTGGCAATGATGGTGTTGATTTGTTCGTAAGTGGATGCGGTAAAAGACTGCGCGCCTGATACATTGCCACCATCGGTAGTGGAGAAACCACCGGTTGCCGCTGCATAAGCAGAGCTGCCCGCGCACAAAGCGACGGCGGCGGCGATAGTTTTCAGGGTGAAGGTTACATCTCTCTCAAGGGGTTTAGCTGTTTTTATAGTGAACATAATTACAATCTCGTCTTAGTTATTAAAATTAAGGACGGATTGACCGATATGCCATTCTGCAATTTGAGGAATTACATCTTTCCAGAAAACAACGCAGTATTATTGTTATATGTGACTACCCAGTGCGGCTATCAATACCTGCTGTAGTTCAGCGCTTGGGGAAGTGCCCGGCACTACCAAGGAGGTGTGACGTGCAGCTATTCTTGCATTTATAGGATTAGAAATACAAATAAAATGCTGGCACTGGTTTTGGCTGTTTCAAAAAGTGACAGAGCTGGGCGAACCTGTGATCTGATGCTACCGGAGTAGGCTATTCATGTGGGCTCTCTATTGAATAATAATGTCTTGATAATCAAAAAATTTTCGGTGTTCCCTGCCCGCGCTGAGCGAATTAACTTTATTGGGATGTTTGTATTCCTTCCAGTTGTCTACTAGCTTGCCGATATTTAAATGGGGAAATTCCCCTGTGCCCTCAGTGTTAATACCTAAAAACGCCAGCAGTTTCTGTAGGCTTCCGCTGCGGCTTATATCTATTTTTAACAAGTCATTCCTGGTTGAAAAATAGCGGAATACTTC
>NZ_JBRFPI010000361.1:0-515 GCF_053579595.1 Cellvibrio sp. | reverse complement strand
TTGTTGGTGTGCACGATAACAGCGCTCCAAATGCTCTGTATCTAATGGATTGTCTGTCGTTAATGGCGCAAAGGTTTTATTGATACAGCGTTTCAGAACCGGATTGAGATAACCCGATTTTGGTGCTAATTCCGGTAGCATTTTATTCAGTAGCATTTGCATGGAGGGCACCCAATGTTCCAATGCCCTGTCCAAATAAACGAATTTTGATTCGGGAAATAATTGATCTAACTCTTTATAGTCTGCAAAACAGGGTGCATCGGAAATAACATCGGCCAACTCAAAGGCACGCTTGGTGTAGGCGGTATGGGCAACCTTAAACCCGTAATCCAGCAGCGCCACACTGATACTGGTAGTACCGGTGCGGGGTAGGCCGATGATGAAGAGTTTGTTCATAGTGTTGTGGATGCACCGCTTATTGCGGTGTGCCTGAATGATTCACAATAATTAATTTTTCGGTAGCAAAGCCGAGTGACTTTGCCTGTGCAATCAGGCGCTGAAGAAGGGCGGGGTCC
>NZ_JBRFPI010000360.1:0-4588 GCF_053579595.1 Cellvibrio sp. | reverse complement strand
GACGCCGACGATCTGGTGCAAAAGAGGCTGGAGCGCCTCCTAAGCGGGGACATGCCGGGAGATGTGGAAGTGGCTAAATGGGCATTCCGCGTATGCCGCAATATCTGGATCGATGAGTACCGCGCGCGCAAAATCCGCCAGCGCAATGCTTACTCCCTGGAAGAGACCGAAGAACCTTCGGTTGACGGCGAACAAGCTATCTACGATCAGATCACCCTGGGCGAAGTGGATGCAGCGATGGATAAATTACCTGACGACCAGCGCTCCATTATGGCGTTGGTAGCACTGCAGGGAATGTCGTACAAAGAAGTGGCTGAAACCTTGGGGATTCCTGCAGGGACGGTGATGAGCCGACTGGCACGGGCGCGCATCGCACTCGCCAATTTTTTAAATCCCACATCGATGACATCCTCCGTAAAACCTGGCGCATGAGGAAATGACATGACAGTATCCGACGAAAAATTATCAGCGTTCCTCGATGCAGAGTTGCCGGAAAATGAAATGGAATTTATTCGCGAGCAAATCAGCGAAGATGAAACACTGGCCAATCGCCTGGCTGAATTAGCCATGGTAGACGCACAGATCGCCCAACATTATTCCGCCATCGATGCGCGCCCGCTGCCCGATGCTATCGCGAGTCTGTTGGCTAGTGCGCCCACCGATGTGGCGCGCGACGTGATGACACCCCACGTAGCGACGCCCGATGTAGCGACGCGCGACGTAGTGACGCCCATATCCTCCGCAACAATTATTCCGTTTCCACTGTGGAAAAAAGTCCAGCGCGGCTTGCAACAGCATGCAGCAGTTGCGGCCTGCACGGCATTGGTATTGGGCTTTGGCCTCGCACAATTATTACCCGGCACCCAGGATTCATCGCGGGGGGATTGGAATGCAATTGCAGCTGCCCTCGATACAGCAGCGAGCGGAATCGAACACAAATTAGCTAATGACAAACGGATCAAGCCTCGCTTAACGTTTATCAATCAACAAGGAACTTATTGCCGTCAATTTCGCGTCAGTGACTTACATAGCAGCAGTGAAACTATTGCCTGTCGTATCGGCGACAAATGGGAACCGAGCGTTACCATATACACCCAAGGAGTATCGCCTGAAGGCGATTACCAAACTGCGACAAATAGCGCGGCCGTGTTAGATCAGGCGTTGGATAATATGATGCACGGCGATGCATTTGATGCGCAGGCAGAATCAACCATTATCCAGCGTGGCTGGAAAAATGATTGACACTTTCACAATCCACACTATCAGCTACCAACAGGCAAAGCGTGCAATGAAAATACTGTTTGTACTCCTCATGATGATCATTAGCGGATGTACATCGCAGTCCGCATACAAAGCTGCCAAAGGTGAAAGTTCAGGATACAAAGAAATTGCGCTGACGGAAAACCATTATCGCGTGCAATTTAAAATGAACGGACATGCCCGTGCTAGTGCGCAGAAATATGCATTAATGCGCGCTAGCGAACTGACAATCGCGCAGGGTTATGACTGGTTTATTATCGAAAAGCGCACCCTTCGCACATTAAATGAATCCGATCCATTCGATTCAACTGCGCGCCCGGTTATCACACGCAATTGTGGTTTGTTAGGTTGCCGTACCCGTACACAATTGCCCGCACAATCAATCGATATACCGGATACTGAAACTCTCGTCATACTGGAAATTCGTATGGGGCGCGGCGTTCGGCCAGAAAAAGAAAGTTATGATGCACGCGAAATGTGGGACACCGCACATAGCGATAAGACTGCACAATAATGCACATTAAACATTATGTTTAATGCATAAATTTTTAACATAAAAGAAAATGCACTTCTGAAAAAATAATGACATTTAATAATTTTTTTGTAAAAAATACATAAAAAACTCTCACCAAATGGCGTGCTTACCCGCAATCCGCGTAATTTCCCACTGTTATTCGACGCTGGCACAGATGATGCAACACCTCTCCCGAGCATTATCATTGTTGATGTGCAACATAAACCACCTAATTATGATTATATTCAGGAGTAATTTATGTCTAGCAACGAAATCTCAACCGTCAAAGATCTCGTCAAAGTATTACATGATGGGGTAGCATTTTACACCGATGCAAAAATTGAGCTGAAAGGTAGCGGTTATGAGTCTGCCCTCCAAGAGATGATTGATGCGCGCCAGCAAGCTTTAGCACGCTTACAACCACTCATTTTTCTGCGCGAAGGTGAGACTGAACCAGGGACAACAATCAGCGGTAGCCTGCACAAAACCTATGCCGATATACTGGCCACCATTAAGAGCAATAAGTCCCAAGTATATATTGCCGAATTGGAAGAACTGGAAGATCGCACACTGGAATATATCCAAAAAGCGCAACATGAAGCCGTATCGATTGATATCAAAACAGCATTGAATTACACCCACAAATCACTGCGCCAATGCCATGACCGTATGCGCAACCTTAAACGCTCTGCAGCTTAATACGAAGCGCAAATGTTAAATTAACAAAATTAAGCTATAAAAAAAAGGCCGTTTATCAAGTGATAGTCGGCCTTTTTTATCAGCGCAATTTTTATTGTTGCAACTATTGTTGCAACAGCCACTCGCGCCCAGCACGCTCGCTGCGGAAAGTTTCAATCGCGCCGCGCTCTTGCAGAGTGACGTAAACGGTTTTTCCATCAACACCGCCAAAGGCAACATTGGTTGGCTTTTGGCCTTTTAATTTAATGCGTTCGATCACTGTGCCGTGCGGCGATACCACCGTGACTTCACCAGCGGCGTAGCGCGCGATATATAAATTGCCATCGACATCGCAACGCATGCCGTCCAACCCGTGATCCGGAAACTGAATTAACAAGCGTTTATTTTTTACAGCGCCGGTGGTTTTATCGATATCGTATTTCCACACATTGCGCTGTACGCTTTCGTTGACGTACAAGTGTTTTTCGTCGGTGCTGACTTCTACACCATTAGTCGTGCCCATATTCGCTTCCAGCAAAGTAACTGTGCCGTCGGTCGCGACTTTCCATAGATTGCCGGTGCTATCAGCCCACTTGGGATCACTCGCGTAAATTACACCGGATTTTGCGATGGCAATATCGTTGGGCTGATTCATTTTATCGCTGTGGGCGTGCACGGAAATCGCTTTGGTGTTGGGATCAATTTTCAACACATTGTGGCCGGAATAATCCGCCACATACATAAATCCTTGGCGATCAAAACGAATGCCGTTGCCAGTGCTACCTTCCGGCAAGGTCACAAACAATTGCGCATTATCTTTTTTATCGATAATGCCGATGGTGCCGTCTTTACCAAAACTCACCGCGTATAGATTTCCCTGCGCATCCACGGCGGGACCTTCAATGCCCTGGGTGAATACATTGTCGGTAACGTAATCTGTCGTCTGTGCAATGGTGCATGGCGCTGCCGCAAATAATGCAGCAGCGATCAAGTAGCGGGGATTCAATCTCATGTTGTTCATAGCGACCTCTTTGTGTTTTTTGAAAATCTGCTGAGCCGCCGTAGTGGTCCGGCATTGATAACACAAACAGGTCGCGGAATAAACGTTTGATAGTCGCTGAAGTTTAGGGTTGCGGGTAACGCAGATCACGCAAGCGCAGGGTATTTTGCATATAGACCTGACCGGTCTGCCCTTTGATCGATACCGTCATACTGGGCAGGTCAGCAGTCCAGTCGATTTCAATCAAGCCGTAATTATTTCGGTGCTCGGCCACCCCCAAGCGATGCTGGTTGGGGCTGATGGCTTTCCATTCTTCGGTCAGTCCAGATGACGTTGCCTCCCACAGCGGATAGCCGACAGCGCCATCTACCCTGCTGAATTCCGACCAGTGGGTATCGCCCGAAATAATGAATAGGCCATCCACTTTGAGCTTGTCGATCAAGCCAAACAGACGGCTGCGCTCATGGGGAAAATTCGCCCAACTTTCCCAGCCAGTGAATTCCGGCAGCAATTGCACACTGCTGGCGATGATGCGCAAATCCGCTGGTTGCCGCAGTTGTGCCTCCAACCACTGCCATTGCGCTTCGCCCAAGAGCTGCACGGAAGTGTCAGTGAGCGGCTCGTAGGGACCCATCTTTTTAGGGGCCTTTTTAAGTAGGTATTCTGCCTTTGATACCCCCTTAAGCGGGCTGCGATTCCAGCGCAAGTCGAGCAAAATCAGCTGCACCCGCTGCCCCGGTTTGCCATAGGTATGGGCGGTGTAGATACCATCGGTGCGAGTGCGACGGGCGGAATCCGCCGGTTCGCCCCAAAAGTCGAGCATGATTTGGCGCGAGGCTTCTTTCTGCGGGTATTCAGCGCCGACATCATCGGCGCCGTAGTCGTGATCATCCCATGTAGCTATCACATGGCTTTGCTGGCGCAGGGTTTGGAAACCGGGGTTTGCGCCCAGCGTCTGGTATTTGCGCTTCAGCTCAGCCATATCCTGAGTGTCGCCGTAGATGTTGTCGCCCAGAAATACAAACAGATCCGGGCGCTCGATATTGATCGCCTTCCAAATGGGCTGCTCATGATCCTGTTGAACACAGGAACCAAAGGCGTTGCGCGTAATGCCCTTGTCCAGATCCGGTTTATTG
>NZ_JBRFPI010000359.1:805-4611 GCF_053579595.1 Cellvibrio sp. | reverse complement strand
ATTAAAAAAGAATTACCAACCAGCAGCTTCGCAGATGTAAAAGACCTGCTCGAAAACAAAACCAATATTACAAACAATAAAAATCACCTACCCAACACAACGACACATAAAATCGCCAAAGCGGTTGACCCTAGCCTTCAGGAAAACATAGCGAAACAGCAACAAGATTCCGTGAATGTGAAACGTGCCTCAGCCAAATTGCCAATAGTAATTGGGATTTCCGTACTGACAAGCATTATTTTGGCGACGGTTTTTATTACCATCTCAACCAATGAGGGTGATACAAAGCAAAGTACAGAAAGTGAAAAAGTATTACTTGCAACAGCGGATGAGGCATATAAAACCAGAGAATCAGATACACCCACAGATTTACAGGAAAATACTGATGCCGCTTCACGTGCCCAGCAAAATATGTTGCCCGGCACAGCAAATAACATTCAGCCTGAAATAGAAAACCAGCTATTTGTAGAAGCACCTACAAATATTATCGAGCAACAGGTACCGCAAACTGCAACGGAACAACCCAGTATTGTCGCAGAGCAACAGCCTGAAGTTTCATCTGTGCCAGACGCAGCACAAAGCAATCTGCTCAATAGGGACGCCCAAAATGGCGTCATCGCAGATAATGCACAAATACAAAATCATGACGTAAAAAATACGCAAATAACTGCTCCAAGCGATATCAATACAACGGAAAGTACACCGCAAGCGATTGAAATGGGCTCCGCAAAACTAACTCTTGTACCCTGGGGAGAAATATGGGTAAACAACCAACGCTTTGGAGTTAGCCCACCACTACGGGAAATATTGCTGGCACCTGGCACATACACCATTGAATTGCGCAACCCGGGATTGCCTACCGAGACTCGCACTCTCGTTTTTGCCAAAGGCGAAAACCCAGCGATATATCACAATTTCTCTGCAGCAAAACCTGCTGCAAATGCAACCGGTATCAACAGCAATAAAAACCAGACATCAAAGGAAACCACAACAGAAAAAACAAGGCAAAACATCAATAATCGCAGTGCAAAAGAGGAACCTGCCAAACCGATTATCGAACCAGTACCGCAAGCAAAACCGGCTATCACCAGCGAACGTCTACTGAGCTTTAAAGTCTTGCCTTGGGGGGAAATATTTTTAAATGGAAAAATGGTAGGTGTAACACCACCACTGCATGAGTTGAAGTTGGCGCCGGGCGAACATACGATTGAAATACGTCACCCTAGTTACACCACTAAAACCATTAGGATTTCTGCTGATGACCCGGCGACCCAAAAAATAGAACATAATTTTCAATAAACACAAACCATTACAATTTCTTCGTTATAGAAACCCATTGAGCGACAAATACATTTATGAAAAATTTCGTTTTGAAAATTAAACTAATAATTGCAATAAGCCTAAGTGTTCTGACAATTGGGTTAAACGGCTGCGCGACCAAGCCCACACCAGCCCCGCAACTCACTGCAGCACAAGTAAAAGTAGAGGCAGGAAAATCCCATTTTCATAGCGGTGAATATGGATCAGCAGAGAGCGACTTCCTGGATGCCAGTATCTGGAGCGGAGATACATTATCAAAAGTAGAATCCCTTAAATATCTTGCTTTTATCTACTGCGTCACCGAGCGTGTAACTCTGTGCCGCCATTCGTTTTACAAAGCGTTGCAGTTAGATCCGGGATTCGAATTAACCGCAGCCGAAAGCACTCATCCATTGTGGGGGCCAGAGTTTATTGTTGCTCAAAGCGGCCTCAATGGTATCTAACAACAACGGGCATCGCGGGGCATAAAATGGACTACCACACGGCTGATTTCTCCTTTGATGCACTAGAGAGCAAATTGTTGCTTGATACTCATTGCGGATCCGAAATTGATTATGACCCGGATTTTCTTGAACTGGAGAATATGGTTAGCACTAAAACTGAACAGCAATATGGTGCAACCATTATTCCTGCTGCGCCAACTGATTGGTCCAAAGCACTGACCAAAGCATCTGAACTATTGAGTAAAAGTAAAGATTATCGCCTGTGCAGCATAATCACCCGCGCATTGACGCACAAATACGGCATAAGCGGCACACTAAAAGGCATAGATACCATCTACGCATTGACAGAAAAGTTTTGGGAAGGTGCATTCCCCAGCATTATGTTTGATGGTGAAACCGACCTACTCCCAAGAAGTAATGCAATCGCAGAACTCAATGCAGCAACCGGTTTGTTAGGGGATTTACGCGCTGCCGACATTAATTTGCAGATGGCAGGAAAGTTATCTATAGCTCGTATAGAAAAAATTCTGAGTGGCCGCGAAGAAGATGAATCATTCAACCGCGATCAATTACTGCAAATATTGCGCGACGAAACACTCCGGCAAAACCATGAATTAATTACCCTGAAAAAGCTGATTAATTCAATAGCTGCGCTTGAAAAAATCTTGATTACACGCTTCGGCCCTGAGCAGGCTCCCGACTTCAGCCAATTGAAAAATCTATTGCAGACTATCAATCCCATTGTTGCAACTGCGACTGAAGACGTTATCGATGAACAGGAAAGCTCAGCGGAATCGCGTAGTGACGACATTAAACCTCAAACGAAAGAGACAGCACTGCTGAGTGTAAAAAGCAGAGCCGATGCAATCAGAGTATTGGATAAAGTCTGTGACTTTCTCGAAACAAATGACCCATCCAACCCCGCGCCATTACTAATTAAGCGCGCGCGCAACATGATTGGCCAGGACTTCTTTACCATTCTTAGCCAAATAGCGCCAGACGGAATAGCGCAAGCCGAACACATCACAGGAACAAAATACTAATCTACCACCAACAATGTCTGCGTAAATTGCAGGGGAGCATCTATGAGCAACAGCCAAAGCAGTCAGAAATTTATTGCGCGCAATCGCGCACCACGCGTGCAGATTGAATACGATGTGGAAATCTACGGCTCGGAAAAAAAGATCCAAATCCCTTTTATTATGGGTGTAATGGCCGACCTTGCCGGAAAACAAAAGGAAGAAATGCCTGCAATTACTGACCGAAAATTTCTGGAAATTGATGTCAGTAACTTTGATGACCGAATGAAGGCACTTAAGCCGCGCGCAGCCTTTACCGTACCCAACACATTAACAGGTGAAGGACAACTTGCAATCGATATTACGTTTAATAGCATGGAGGATTTTTCTCCTGCTGCAATAGCCAAGAAAGTAGATAGTTTGGCGGCACTACTCGATGCGCGCACCCAGCTTAATAATTTGCTGACCTATATGGATGGCAAAACCGGTGCAGAAGAATTAATTAGCAAGGTGTTGCAAGATCCAACACTGCTAAAAAGCCTGGCAATCCCCAAAGACAATACCGAACCTGCAGCAACCGCTGAAGCCGTTTAACTAAGACCACCTGAAAGGAGCGCTCCAAATGGAGATGAGTGAAGCTATTAAACCCGCTGACCAGCTTAGTCATTTCAACGACTTTTCCAGTTTGCTGCACAAAGAATTTAAACCAAAAACGGAAGAAGCCAAAACTGCAGTACAAACCGCAGTACAAACATTAGCGCAGCAAGCGCTGTCACTGTCGATGACAGTAAGCAACGATGCTTACAAAGCTATTGAATCCATCATCGCTGAAATTGACACGCGCCTCTCGGAGCAAATCAATACCATTATTCATCACCCTGACTTTCTCAAACTGGAAAGCGCTTGGCGCGGCTTGCATTATCTGGTGAATAATACTGAAACAGATGAGATGTTGAAGATCCGCTTTTTGCCAATCACCAAGCAGGAGTTGCACAGGACACTGCGTCGCCACAAAGGTGTGGGC
>NZ_JBRFPI010000359.1:0-795 GCF_053579595.1 Cellvibrio sp. | reverse complement strand
GCAAGAATACGATCAATTAGGTGGTTCACCTTACGGCTGCATGGTGGGTGATTTCAATTTTGACCACTCGCCACCGGACGTTGAATTGCTTGGAGAAATGGCAAAAATTTCTGCCGCCGCTCACTGCCCCTTTATCTCTGCTGCCGATCCGGCAGTGATGCAGATGCAATCCTGGCAAGAGTTAGCTAACCCACGCGACCTCACTAAAATTTTTGAAAACACTGAATATGCCGCTTGGCGCAGCCTGCGCGAATCAGACGATGCGCGCTATCTTGGTCTTACCATGCCACGCTTTTTAGCGCGCACACCCTACGGTGCAAAAACCAACCCGATTGATGATTTCAATTTTGAAGAAACTATTGATGGCGCTGATCACTCACGTTACTGCTGGGCAAACTCTGCCTATGCGATGGCAGTCAATATCAATAATTCCTTCAAAGAGTATGGCTGGTGCACATCAATTCGCGGTGTAGAATCCGGTGGTGCCGTACCCAATCTACCAACACATACTTTCCCCACCGATGACGGCGGTGTGGATATGAAATGCCCAACTGAAATTGCGATTTCAGATCGTCGCGAAGCAGAGTTGGCAAAAAATGGGTTTATGCCACTTATCCATCGCAAAAATACGGATATAGCCGCATTTATAGGCGCGCAGTCAATGCAAAAACCCGGCGAGTTTTTTGATCCGGATGCAACTGCCAATGCAAACCTTGCCGCACGTCTACCCTATCTATTTGCATGCTGTCGTTTTGCCCATTATTTGAAATGCATTGTGCGCGATAAAATCGGTTC
>NZ_JBRFPI010000358.1:0-4673 GCF_053579595.1 Cellvibrio sp. | reverse complement strand
CATTTGACTCTTGTGGCTGTTAGGGAAGCACAAGAATATTCTTACGAACACGCTTACCCCTCTCCTGCTATTAAAGATGATGCCTATAGAGCGATGGGAATTACCGGATCTATTGATGGTGGTATTTTGGCAATTACCCGAGCTTATAACAAAGAAATAGATTCTCACTTTCATGCGAAGGATGCTTCTTCAGCGCTTAACGAAAGTCTTGGCGGTATTCATGGTGTTGTACGATCATTGCCCCAAGTTAGGGATAGTCTTTACTCTGCACTTCAGCTCGATTGTGAAGAAGCATTACTTTTAACCTCAGCGAATATTAATGATTTTTCGCATTCCCCACTTTGGCATGAAATACCAGAATGGTACTCAGATGGTGTAAATAAGCTTGCTGAGGTGATAAATGATCTACGTAAAATTGCTGGACAAAAAAGTCAGTGGGAGATTATTAACGCAGGTCTCGCATTTTTTCAGCAGTCTTTGAAACGGTCCAGCGCTAACGACTATCTATCTACAAATATATATGATGCCGATAATCCGGCAATTACAGATAAATTGAATCGAGAAGCATTGGCGGATGCACTGGCAATCAATCTAACTCATTCAGCCAATGATCATCACCGAGCAATTGGTTTATTAGGTGAGTGGGGGTCTGGAAAGTCAACGGTATTAAAGCTGTTGAAGAAAAAATTAAAAGAAATTCATAAAAAACAACCCTTTGTGTTTGGCGAGTTTAACGCATGGGCCTATGAGCACAGCGATAACATTCAGGCGGGCATTGCCCACGAAGTGCTTAACGCGATTGCAAACCTTGAGAGCGAAGTTCCTCTCACAATGAAAACTGACGCAGTGAATCTTGGTGGGCCATTGCATTATGCGATTAAGCGTTTCAGTAGCTGGCTCTGCCAACATATTAAGTCTGTGCTATTTCGTTTTTGGATCACTTTATTATATTCGATACAAACACAGAAGTTAAAATTTCTGAAAATTTCTTTGGTGATGTTTGTTGCCATTTTGCCTGTGTTGATTGCCTCAGAAAAACTTGATTTGGATTGGTTGTCGTGGCTAGGAACATTGTCGGATAAAAATAAATCACTATTGGATAATGTTATATTTCAATTTTTTTGGGGGGCTGGATTCGGAATTTATTTTTTGCGAGAGTTGCGATCTTTAATGGCAAATCCTTTAAGTAAAGAATTGCTGACCTATATACGGCTGCCTGATTATGCAAAACATCTGGGTGATATCCCTGTTATGCGGGATAACATAAAAATTATGTGCAATATCAGGCTGGGAGGATGGTGTGGGAAGCCCAAGCGCATGTTATTTGTGGTAGATGATTTGGATCGTTGCAGCCCAGAGTCAATCGTAAAAGTATTAGAGGCTGTACGCCTGGTATTGGAACTGAAAAATGTTGTGGTTGTTGTTGCTATTGATCAGCATATTGCCCTAGCTGCGCTATCGAATCACTTCAAGGAGTTTTCGTCTCATCATAAGTTAAAAAACAGTCATGCCGTCGCACGCGCGTATCTATCAAAGGTGATTAACTTGCCTATTGTGTTAACTTCGCCTAGTAGGGACGATGTTAAAAATTACATGCATCACCTCTGGTCTTCATCGCCCAATTCATCGATGGGTGGAATTAATGCAGGATTTCGTCAGGATACAAGTCCGGCAAACCCACAGCGACAACTTGATAAAATAAAAGAGGCTGATCCGCAGTTAGATCCGGTACCTGTTGAGGGGGGGCGGCCTAAAGACAATCCAGATATAGTTAGTCTATCACCAAGAAAAAATCCCATAAAGTCGTTGTCTGACGATCAGCGAGAATGTTTCATTTATTGGGTTCACTATTTTGGTATCACAAATCCTCGCCAACTAAAGCGACTAAATAATAGTTATGATTTAATGCGCAATTATTTTAAGAGGTGGGATAAGCATCCGGTCTCATTTTTCTTTTTTGATGAAAAAGCTCAATCAGTTTACCCAATGTTACTAACTTTGATCCTTATGGAGCACCTCAACAGTTTAGAAGATTTGAATTTGAGGGCGAGATTGTGGAACAGAATTTTTTCTGTTGATAGCAACAACTCAGTATTTGCTAATCCCAATATCACACAAGTTGATCCGGGCTTATTTGATAAGCCACTAATCGACGCAGAATTTATCAGGGCATATAGACAATTGCTGCAATTAAAAGACTACGGTGATTTGGAGGATAAGGTTAAAGCGTTCGTGCTCCCAGCAATGACCTAGTCAGAAAGCTAAACTGCGAATGTAGTTCAGCGTTATTAACGCAAAAAGTTTCCTGTCTAAAATAATTGCCGTCCATCACAAATTGATTGGTTCATCCAGCTGCGTAGCTTTATATTTTGTAACCTTGGTAAATCACTCCTATATCAACTCGCTCTCTTGTTAAGGTTTATTTATGAAATACATTGCCACTCTCGGTTTTTTAAGTGTGTTAGCCGTTACAGGCTGCGGTCAATCCTCGAAAGAGAAAGAACAAGTAAGTGACGTTGTTGACGAGGTGCAAGAGGTTCCATCTGGCGAGCCAATTACCTTGCACGCGCGTTTGGATTTTATGGATGCATTGGCTTCGCCCTCAATAAATTCCAGTCGCAAGCTCAATGCTTCAATTTACCTGGCAACCGATGTGATGCGTGAAGGCAGTGGCGATAGCGCCCTATATTCACTGGATAGCGAAGAGACTCGTGTTCAAGGTGCTGTGGTTGCTTCGGGGCAAATGGATTTTAATAAGGATGATGTCTCTACTAATGAAACCTACAATATGCAGGCGCAGTGGAGTTCGATTACTAATAATCCTGATGGAAAATACAGCATCAATTTGCCGGATGTTTCCTACGTTGGTGATGGATTGCGAGTGGGTATTGAAGTAGAAGTGCCTATGACTGGTAACAAAAAAGCGACCATTAGCAGTAATGGCCAGACTTTGGAAGGAGATGTCACGCATGCGCGCTCGATGTTTTGCTCAACGCAATCGCCGGAAAAAGATGTTTGCACGCTCACGTTTACCATTGACGCTTTGCCGACTAAAGCAAAAGAGCCGGTGTATGAGAGCCTGCTGGAAGGTGCTAAAGCAGCATACGCCTATCAAGGTAAACAAGACCCTAGTGGCGGTTTGATTATGTACTCGGGGATGTTACCCGTGTACGGTGCAACAACCCAGTATCACAATGGCCATTTTGTTACGCAATTAAATGAGAAATACACTGTTAAGTTAGATGGTTCCGATATCAGCCAGCACATTCAACTGACGGTATGGTCTACTAAACTCGGCGATAGCTGGCAGCCAGAGGGATTACCGCCACTGCGAGAAATCGAACAGTTGCAGTAAAAACATTAGCGAGTTTTATTATTCATGCGCGACTTTATTTTAAATTGCAATATTTTTGAAATCGCCGGTGCCGGCCTCGCTTTTTTCGGCGGAATTTATTTATTTTTTGGTGCGCTCAGCCTGATGCTTACCCAACAATTGCTGCCGCGTTTGCATATCGGCTGCCAGCTTGATCCGCGTCCGTTGGGTGATGGGCAGTTGCGGCGTGAGTTGTTGTTGTCTGCTAGCTCGATTGGGATTTTTGGGATAGGGATGGTATTTCCTTGGGGACTGCTGCAGCTGGGTTGGGCTGAGTTGGCGATAAATCCTTCGGGTTTGCAAATTGCGGTTGAAATTTTTGTATTGGTTATCTGGAATGAAATCCATTTTTATATCAACCACTGGTTGTTGCACACACGCTGGCTGCGGCAGTTTCATTTGCCGCATCATCGCTCGGTAGTGACAACACCTTGGTCAACCTATGCATTTCATCCGGTTGAGGCGATGATGTTGGGCAATGTGATTTTATTGCCCATGATGGTACATGATTTTAGTGTGTATGCACTTTTCTCCGTACCCTTGTTTAGTTTATTGTTTAACAGCATCGGCCATTCCAATTTTGATTTTAATCCCCGTTCGCCGCGCGTTATTTTTAACGGTGCGCGTCGCCACCATTTGCATCATGCCTGTTTTAATGGCAACTACGGTTTTATGTTTCCATTTATGGATTGGATTTTTAAAACCGCCCTACCTGCAGACGCGGCAGATAAACAAATCAATCGTTGGCGAGTACCCTAGCTTTTATCCGTAGCTGGCGCGATTGGCAGAGCATTGTCTATTTGCTGGTGTTACCATTATTGGTGCTATGGCAATGGCAGCAGGGATTCAGTTGGCCGTTGTATTTGCTGGAACTATTTTTAACGCTGGGTGTGGGGGTGATTCACCATAACCATACCCATTTGCGTATCTGGACTTCTCGCCGGTTAAATCGTTTTACGGATTTATGGATTACCCTTTTGCAGGGGCATCCGACTTTTGTGTTTTATCCTTCCCATATTGCCAATCATCATCGCTACCAACACGGTGAGCGGGACATAACCCGCACCTATCGTTTTAACACGCCCGGTGCACGTGGCGACACTAATCATCTGCTGGGATTTTTGCTGCATCCACTGCAGGCGATTGCAGTGTTGTATCCGGAATTTATTGCTTATTTAAAACGTCGTTATAAATTTCAGCGCGCCTATTTTTATTATTGTGTGTTGCAGTATCTTCTCATTATGGGTTTGTGGCTGGCCTTGGCGATAATTGATTGGGAAAAATGGCTGGTGCTGGTATT
>NZ_JBRFPI010000357.1:0-4678 GCF_053579595.1 Cellvibrio sp. | reverse complement strand
GTGAAAACGGACAATTGCTATTTTTGCAAAACGGGGGTTACAGTCAGTATTTGAACCATATTTCAAAGGTGCTCGATACTATTAACGATGGAATATTTCTAACCAGGTTAATGTTTGATGCCTTCAATAAGTATCAGCTGTTAGAAGATGTCACTTTGGATATAGAATTTCAAAACCTGAATAAACTAAAAATCAATGGATTTCAAACGATCAATACTGACAAATTGTCTAATTTAAATGGCGAGGCCCTTGAGGAACTGAATAAGTCAGGCTTTCTGCAGGCGGCATATTTTATTGTTGCATCTATGTCTAATATTAGAAAATTGATAGATCTGAAAAACCGTAAGCTTTTAGCCGGAGATAATTAAACTTGAAAAAAACAACTATTTTGCATGGGATTAATTCACATGATATTCCAAGGAATGTAATTAATTCTGCAGAACCTGTTGTTTTTAAGCAGTTGGTGGGTGATTGGCCGTTGGTTCAAGCTGGACGGGCTTCTGACCGTACATCAGTTGATTACCTAAAATCATTTTATAATGGGACACCCACCATTGTTTGTAAAATCCCTGCCGAAAATAACGGACGCATGTTCTACAGCGACGACTGTACCGCGCTTAACTATGAAAGTTTTAAGGGGCGCATTGATGAAACCCTGGATGCTATTTTGGCAGGCGTGCATCAATTAAATGATCCGTCCTACTATATTGCATCGAATATTATTGACACGCATTTGCCTGGGCTCAGCAGTGAAAATAATCTTTCCATTCCAAGAGACAAACATCCGGACGCAATGGACGAACGAGTGAGTATTTGGATTGGCGGTGCAACGACTGCGACCTGTCATTTTGATGCCTTGGATAATATAGCCTGCTGTGTTGCGGGTAAGCGCAGATTCACACTTTTCCCTCCTGATCAAATAAGCAATTTATACCCTGGGCCACTGGAGCCAACACCTGGGGGACAAGTCATAAGCTTGGTGGATTTTAAAAATCCTGATCTTCAAAAGTTTCCGCGCTTCCAAGATGCCCTTTTAACTGCGCAAATAGTAGAGCTGGAGCCAGGAGACGCTTTATATATACCCAGCATGTGGTGGCACCATGTTGAAAGCTTGAAGAATTACAATGTGCTCATCAATTACTGGTGGGAAGATTCGCCAGCTTTTTTGACGTCTGGTATGAATGCGCTTTATATGGCGATGCTTGGAATTAGAGATAAGTCTGCACATGAACGGCAAGCGTGGAAACACCTGTTTAATCATTACATCTTTGACGGATGCGAAAAATCGAATGCCCATATCCCGGCAGAAGCACGGGGGTTTTTACGAACTCTGGATAGACTGGGCGTTAGAAAATTAAGGGCACTATTGATAAATAAATTAAACCGTTGATGCCAATAAATGGTAAATAAAAAATGCTAGATAAAAAAATGAAAATAGTTATTGCTGGCGGTGGCACGGCAGGCTGGATTGCAGCAGCTGCACTATCTCATCAGATGGGGGAGATTCTTGATATTACTTTGGTGGAGTCTCAGGAGATAGGTACGATTGGTGTTGGCGAGGCCACCATTCCGCCGATGCGAACCTTTCATCGCTTGTTAGGTGTTAACGAGCAAGAGTTTATGAGAGCAACCAATGCGACTTTTAAGCTCGGTATTCAATTTGAAAATTGGAAAAAAATCGGCGAAAAATACTTTCATTCCTTTGGTGTTACCGGCAAGCAAACATTAATTACAGACTTTATTCACTTTTGGCTTAGAGGTCGAGAATTAGGAGTTGCTAAAGAGTTTGGTGATTATTGTCTTGAATACAAAGCGGCTTTACATAATCGCTTTTCTCTTAATGACCAGACAAAAATAAATTATGCTTTTCATCTCGATGCCGGACGTTATGCCAGCTTTCTCAGAGCCCGCGCTGAAGCTCGAGGTGTGAAACGAGTTGAGGGGAAAATCGCTGAAGTACAACAAAATCCAGAATCTGGTTTTATTGCCTCACTCAAGATGGATTCAGGCCAGGAAATACCGGGGGATTTATTTTTAGATTGCACTGGTATGCGAGGTTTATTAATTGAGCAGACTTTGCAGACTGGCTTTGAGGAATGGGGGCATTGGTTGCCCTGTGATAGTGCTATTGCCATTCAAACCGAATCTACTGCCCCTGCTGTGCCCTATACTAGATCGATTGCACATCACGCTGGCTGGCGCTGGCAAATTCCCTTGCAGCATAGAGTGGGGAACGGCTTGGTTTTTTCCAGCCAACATTTATCCAAAGATGAAGCGCTCAATATGCTTTTGTCGAGCGTGGATGGGAAAGTGCTTACTGAACCCAACGTAATAAAATTCAAAACCGGGAGACGCAAAAAATCCTGGAATAAAAATTGTATTGCAATAGGCCTTGCTTCCGGCTTTTTGGAGCCACTGGAATCAACCAGTATTCATATGATAATGACAGCATTAACACGCTTGTTACAGCTGTTTCCACATGGTGAGATCAAGCAGTCAATTGTTGATGAGTACAACTCTCAAGCTGAAAGTGAATATGTGCGAATCAGGGATTTTATTATATTGCACTACAAAGCAACCGAGCGCGATGACAGCCCTTTTTGGCGTTACTGCAAAGACATGGAAATTCCTCATGACCTTAAACATCGAATGTCACTGTTTAAAAATTTCGGAAGATCCAATCAAGTTGAAGGTGAATTGTTTCGCTTGGATTCATGGACTCAAGTGATGCTTGGACAGGGAATTATCCCTTCGTCTTATCATCCCATTGTTGAGCTTATGTCAGAAAAAGAACTGCAATATTTTTTGAGTGGTATTGCCGCAGATGTTGATAAAAACATGGCGACCCTATCAACACATCAGGAGTTTGTTAATACATACTGCGCCGGTGTTTGGAATAACACAAAATAAAAGAGAATGATGAAGATAGTAGACTTCCGTCCATTGCTCGATAATAACTCACCTGAAGAATCTCATATACCTATAGCGTTAAACGGGAGTGAACTTCAGGAACTGGTAAGCCCGGTCTCTTGCGAGGAGTTTGTAAATTCTTATTTCGCGCGCATGTCGCTGAACGTAAATGGCGCCCCTGAAAAGTTTGCTCATATTTTCAGTTGGGACAGATTGAGGCAGGCGCTTGCAAGAGGTAAGAATATCTCAGACAAGCGCTACAACATTACGGCATCATTTACTGGTGGAGAAGATTCTGGAAGTGCCCGGCGACTGATGGAAGCGCATCATAATCAGGTGGTCGAATTGCTTAACGCTGGCGCAACTATTTGTATCACCAATATCCACATGGCTGATCCATTTCTTGCCCAGTGGGCACAAGCAATTCGCTCGCAGCTTAATTTTACCGGCACTGTGGGCGTAAATTGTTATGTCTCACCAGACGGCTCCGGATTACCTATGCACTACGACAAAAGAGTGGCAACCACTCTCCAGATCGCGGGAAAGAAGCGCTGGAAATTCTCGGTAGAGCCAGCAAAAGTGTGGCCCAACTCTAACGAGGTGTATGAAGAAGGGCAGGTCAGAGAGGGTATAGGCACATTACCTGCTGATATGGAGTTTCGCGAAGTGGAGCTGGAGCCTGGAGATATGCTTTGTTTGCCCGCCGGGGCTTGGCATTCTGCGCGCGGCATAGGTTTTTCACTGGCGCTAAACCTGTACTTTGCTCCTCGAAATCTTTTTGATCAGTTCATCCCTTTGCTGCAGAACTTTGCGCTCGCGAATGAAAATTGGCGCGGCGGCCCACCCGCCACAATAGAAAAAACTCAGGGAAATATGCCGCAGGCAGTCTCAGAATATATGCGCGAACGCATCAATGAATTTCATAAGATGGTGTTGGAGGTTATTGAGAGTCCAGATTCATTAGCAGAACCTTGGCTGACTTCCTTGACGCATGCACCCTATACAGGGTGGCAACCTGATCCACTGTTGCCAATACCGGAAGTGACAACGCATCAGCGGTTTCGTGTGATGCCAGCATCACTTCGTTTTATTGAAAATCAGAATAAGCTGATTATACGTTGTGACAGCGGCTTTCTTGAATTCCCCGTCAGTTTAGCGCCCACTCTCAAACGTCTCTCTTCTGAACTGGAGAGTTTTACCATACCTGATGTTCTTTCCTGGCAACAAACGCAGGAAAGTTCTTCTGCTAATGAAATAATTCCTTACTTGAAAACGTTATACAGAAGCGGGATTCTTAAAAAGGTGTAATCATTAGCGTTAATTTTTTAAGGCAAATAAAAATCCCCGCCAGCTTTCACTGGCGGGGATTTTTATTTTAACGCGACAACTTTTTTCTTATGGGCAAGCTACATCTTTACCTGCACCTTTCACCACACTGACTTTGGCGAAAGTAATATCCAAAGTGCCGCTAGTGATAAGCGAGAAAGGTTGCAGGATTTGCGTCCAGTATTCTTCTGGTGGTTGGCCAATACCAAAATTAGCACCGGAGGTTGGGTAGCATTTAAATGGCACAGTCACCGTTTGCCAACCTTGACCAGCAAAACCTTTGAGTTTTTCACTCAGGTCAATATCCGATGCGCAGTAAGAGCCGCAACCTAAACGCAAGTAAGTGGTTGCACTGGGAGCGCCATCGACTTTGATATCAAATACCAATGCCGAATCACTGCTGTAGTAATTGATGAAGTCCTGGCGATTAGCGACTGACAGC
>NZ_JBRFPI010000356.1:0-4678 GCF_053579595.1 Cellvibrio sp. | reverse complement strand
CGTGGGGCCAGCCATTGTGTGGGTTCCTGTCTCTATTTATCTATTTGCCACTGGCGATAACGTTAAAGGGATTATTTTGGTCGCCTTTGGCGCGGGTGTGATTGGTCTGGTTGATAATATCCTGCGCCCGATTCTGGTAGGGCGCGATACTAAACTGCCCGACTATATCGTTCTGCTGTCTACCCTCGGTGGCTTGGCGCTGTTTGGTATTAATGGCTTTGTGATAGGACCTTTGGTCGCCGCGTTGTTTATCGCTTTCTGGGGAATTTTTATTCGTGAGGTGCATGTAATGGTGCCTAGTGAAAACGAAGAGGGACAACCAGAAGCCGATTCCGGTAAGGATTCTGCTGCCTGATCTGCTAGACTGCGCGGCCTTATTTATCCCTTGGAAATTGATTTTATGTCTAACCAATACAAGACCACTGAAGAGCTCGTCAGCTACGGCATTGGCCGTCAAATGGGCGACCAACTGGCAAGCAATCCTTTTGAAGGTGTATCAGCCGCTGCGGTTGCGCAGGGTGTGATGGATGCGCTCAACGGTGTGGATATGCCCTATAGCAATGATCAGATGCAAGCGGCATTTGAAGAGATCAATACCCGCATGCAAGCCAAAGAAGCGGAAAAGCACAAGGCTTTAGCAGGTGCTGGCGAAGCTTTTCTGGCAGAGAACGCTAAAAAAGCTGGTATCACTGTGACCGCCTCAGGTTTGCAATATGAAGTCATCACTCAAGGTACTGGTGCGATTCCAACCGCGACCTCAAAAGTAAAAACCCATTACCACGGTACTTTGATTGATGGCACTGTGTTTGACAGTTCCGTTAAACGCGGCCAACCCATTGATTTCCCGGTCAACGGTGTTATTGCCGGTTGGACTGAAGCCCTGCAGTTGATGCCTGTTGGTTCCAAATGGCGTTTGTATGTACCGCACAATCTCGCCTACGGTGAGCGCGGTGCAGGTGCGAGCATTGCACCTTTCTCAACGCTGATTTTTGATGTTGAGTTGATTGATATTGTTGGTTAATTCCTCAGTTTGAAATGACCACCAGCATGGGCTCCGGTGTGACCTTTTTCGACACGCCGTGAACCCATCCCTGGGGGCTCGGATGCGGCATCCTTGCCGCATACGGTCTCAAAGATCACACCGAACCCCATGCTTCATCGCAACCGTCCAGTAATTTTCCATCCCTAAATAAAAACCTTTTCTGTTGTTGGATTTTCCATGTGGTTTAAAAATTTACGTTTGTATCGCCTCACCGAGCAGTGGACTATTTCTGCTGAAGAATTAAATGAAAAGCTCGCCGAATTTTGTTTTAACCCCTGCGGCAGTCTGGACCCGATGCGTTACGGTTTTGAATTTCCGCTTGGGCGTCACGGCAGTGAATTTATCCATGTAACCAATGGCTACATCATGATTTGCGCCAAGAAGCAGGAAAAAATCCTGCCCGGTGGTGTGATCAAAGAACAGTTGGAAGAAAAAGTGCTGGCACTAAGCGAGGCGGAATCCCGTCCAATTGGACGCAAGGAGCGCGATACATTAAAAGATGAAATTATTTTTTCGCTCTTGCCGCGCGCCTTTACCCGCTCATCGCTGGATTACGCTTATATCGCCCCACAAGAAAATATGATTGTGGTGAATTCGTCGTCAGCGAAACGCGCAGAAGATTTGCTGAGTAAACTGCGTGAAGCACTCGGCAGTTTGCGCTGTTTACCTATCGCCCCAAAAAATATTCCCACTCAAGTGATGACCCATTGGCTGCGTGAAAGCCAGGCCCCGCACCAGTTTGAATTGGGTGAGGAAGTAGAGCTGCAAGCTGCAAAAGATGGCCGGGTCATCCGCTGCAAAAAACAGGATCTCACTGCAACCGAGATTCGCAACCATCTGGAAAGTGGTATGCATGTCAGTAAAATTGCGCTGGTTTGGAAAGAAGCGATCAGTTGCGTGATTGACGACCAGGTGGCCGTTAAACGCCTGAAATTTGAAGACGTGATCAGCGAGAAGGCCAACGAGCGGAATCCGGAAAGCAAAGCAGAACAGTTTGACGCTGACTTTGCGATCATGGCACTTGAATTAAAGAACTTTATTCAGGCACTATTGGCTGCATTCGGCGGCGAAGATGATTCGCGCCTCGACAACTGAGTTACGGACAAAATACTAATAAGAAAGCCTTAAGTAAGGCCTGTTAGTCTCACAAGGGAATGGTGCTTCAACCTGAAGCCCGAAAGTAAAGCGAAAGATACAATTACCCTTGTGGATAATAATAATGCGATCCCTAACTGTTTTTAGCCAGCGGCAAGTGTCGCTGGCACTCAGCGTTTATATTGGTGTAATCCTCAATAGCGCCTGCCTGGTTCGCAATGGTATATCCGGCGGTTGGCTTGAGGCAATTTCTGCCCTGCTGTCAGCCGTTGCACTCGTTGCCTTTTGCTATTTGCTCATCAGCTTTTTTAGCTTGCTTGGCCAAATCGTCTATAAAACTTTCGCGAGTTTTATACTCCTTGCCTCCGCTGCAGCCAGCTATTACATGACATTTTTCAATGTAGTCATTGGCTACGGTGTGATTGTTTCCACGCTGACGCTGGATACGGATTTAAACGGCGAAGCACTCGGACACGAATTTTTCTTGTGGTTTCTGCTGGTCGGACTACTTCCCTGCTTATGGCTCTGGTGCACCCGTTTGCTAAATGATGTCTATAGCAACCAGTGGAATGGTGTTGGGGGATTTGCCAAAAAACTGGTGCCCGCTATCGGCATGCTGCTGGTGCTCAATGTCAGCATCGATACCATTGTCAAACTCACCAAAGACCAGGCGCGCAAAAACAATCAATACACCGCGAGCATCGGCGGTGTAATTGCACACTCCTATTTGCCCACCAACTGGATCGCCAGCCTCGCGATTTATGCGCATCAACTCAGCAAGGAAGATGCAAGTGCAAAACAACTCTATGACCCGAGCAGCCATTTCACTTACCAGCCAACACCAGCAATCGATAATTTATTTGTGGTGTTTGTAATTGGTGAAACCACCCGCTGGGATCATATGGGTTTGTTGGGGTATGAGCGTGATACCACACCGCTTTTATCGCAGGAACCCAACTTGATTGCACTACGCGGCACCTCCTGCGATACCGCCACAAAACTATCGTTGCGCTGTATGTTTGTGCGTGAAAACGGCACAGAAGACGATGACCAGCGCACGCTTAAAGAGCGCAATGTGTTTGCCGTGATGCGCAAACTGGGTTTCACCTCGGAATTATTTGGGATGCAAAGCGAGGCCTGGTTTTATTCCAGCCTGGATGCAAACAGTTATGAGATCCGTGAAATTATTGCCTCGGAATATGCTCACAGCAAACGTCCGATTGACGATATGTTATTGGTCGATCAAATGGAAAAATCCATTAACAAATACCAACAGGGAAAACACTTGGTAGTGCTGCATACCAAAGGCTCACATCACCTGTATAGCCAGCGTTATACACGCGAATTTGCGCGTTTTACGCCTGAGTGTATGGATATAGACGACACTTGCACCAAACAACAATTGGTCAATTCGTTTGATAATTCCGTGCTGTACATTGACCACATGCTGAAAAATGTATTCGATAAGTTGCGCGATAAAAATGCACTGGTATTTTATATTCCCGACCACGGCGAATCCATCGACGAAAATCACCACTTCCATGCCACCCCCAAAGAGATGGCACCGCCCGAACAATTTCGCGTCCCCTTTATCATCTGGGCGTCGGATAAATTCATTGCGCAACCACAACACCAACAACTCTTTGCGAATTTGCAGAAGCGTGAAAAAAATAATTTTAACCCGCACCACGAACAAATTTTCGATAGCCTCTTAGGGTGCATTGGCTACTCATCGCCCGATGGTGGCATTAAAGCGCAAAATAATTGGTGCAGCGATAACCCCACCTCAATGGCCTTCGATAACCACCCGACGCGCCTCACCCAGCGTTAGATAAAAGCGCAGCACACCTTTAATCGGTTTTATATTGGCGTGCGCAAGTGTACTGAGCGGCTGTTTGGGAATATCGGTCAGGATTAATTCGGTATTATTTTTTTCGCATTTGGTAATTAATTTATCCAGCGACGACAAACCACCTGCGTCCAGCAGCGATACTTCTTTTAATGAAAGAATAATATGTTGCTGTTCAGTACAGAACGTTGAAAGCTCACCAAATACCCGGTCGCCCGCCGCAAAAAATAATGGGCCGCTAATACTGAACGCACGCCAGTTTTCCGGTAGCTGCTTCGTCTTATCGGTATTATTTTCATCAACAGTCACATCATCCACATGGGTCATGGCGGCGATTTCTTTCATAAACAAGAGCGCAGCCAATACAATACCCGCAGTAATCGCTATCACCATATCGAATAAAACGGTTAAGGCAAAACAAGTGATAAATACCCAAATATCACCGGGTGGTGCTGTTTTAATTAAATGTACGGTTTTATGCGCTTCACTCATCCCCCAAGCGACCATCACCAGTAACGCGGCCATTGCAGGCATGGGTAAATATGCCAGCAAGGGAGCAAGGGCAACCAAACCCAGCAAGACCACCAGCGCATGAATCATGCCCGCCACTGGCGATTCTGCACCGGCTTTAATATTCGCTGCCGAGCGGGCGAGTGCCGCTGTCGCGGTAATGCCGCCAAAAAATGGGGTGA
>NZ_JBRFPI010000355.1:0-4694 GCF_053579595.1 Cellvibrio sp. | reverse complement strand
GACACTGTCGGTGTGGCCTTCAATAACTAATGAGCGATCGGGATTTTGCGTAAGGAATGCAGTCAATTTTGCGAGGTCCGCTGTTGCTGCTCCTTTTAAATCGGCCTTACCGGTTTCAAACAATACATCACCCAAGGTCATTACCAATCCACGTTCGGTTTGTTTTGCATTCAGTTCAGCTAATTGGCGGCGCAAGGCATCGGCTTCTTGAGTGCGTGATGCAAGTTGCGCCTCGGTTGCCTGGTCACTGATTTCTTTGCGCTGATCTTCCAAAAAGCGCGCCGTTGCCAGTGCTACAGCGGTATCGACTTTGCGATCTGCGAGGTACACCAGATGTTGTGAATATTTGGTGTCTTTACGTGGTTGTTCAGCAAGGTTTACGGCTGCTTCGGCTTCTTTAATCGCAACCGGTGCAAGGGTTGCCAGTTGTGAATCCGATTGCAGTTGGGTCAGTTTTGCACGTACTTCTGCTGAACCATCCGGCGCTTTAGGTGTAGTGCTACAGGCCAATAACAGCCCACTGCTAATCAGTGCTAACAAGATTGGTGCGATAGGTTTCGTGAGTTGTTTCATTGGACACCTCCTGAGTTACGTTGCAATTCCTGCTCAAGGGTATTGACGCTTTTTCCCAATTCATCATTGATCGCTTGGGCTTTGGCTGCGTCTGCCTTAGCGGTTGCCAATTCGGCATCGGCTCGCGCTTGTTCTGCCAGGCGCTCTGCAGTTGTCATTTCTTCTTTTGCGACTGCAGCGCGCGCAGCTGTAAGTTTTTCGCGGGCTTCGCCCAGTTCAGGGGATGCGTAATCGGCGACACGCGCCTGTTCAGCCGTTGCGATGGCCAGTTCAGCGGCTTGTAATGCCTGGTCGGGTGCTTTCGGCGGCGAACTACAACCCACTAACAGCACGCCGCTCACAGTCAAGGTTGCTAAATAAGACGCAACTTTGCTGTGCTTCTCTTGGTTGATTAATCTGATCATAGTGGTGCCCTCGGTAAGCAAGACAGTTCACTTAATCGGGTTATAAGAGCAAAAATGACAGGTTTTATAGCCTGAGATTATCGCTTCAAGCGACTCCGATTCAGCGTGACAAATCCAGCTTAAGGAAGATTAATTGCTGTATCAGTGCGTTATCCCGCATAGAAAACGGTGATGTCAGAAATACCAAGCCAGTCACAAAAGCCATAAAAACAACCTATTTAAATTCCTCCGAATAATCCTTTTTCTCAGCCCGATAAACAGGTTCGACTTTTTTATTGGCCCCTAAGTGCGACTTTTAGTAGTTCTGGTTCGAGTTTTTCTGTGCCGTAGAACCCCAAAAATGCGAGTGCTAGATTCGGAAATGGCTTGATTTGCCGGCTTTTTAATCACTCGACAAAAATAGGGGTTAGTTATGTTCAACAGTGGCGATACAAACACAAAAAACACGCGCAGGATATTTAAAAAATCCTTGCTCGCTGTTTCGATTATGGCGCTCGGCGCTCCCGCAATCGCGCAAACAGGAAATGCAGCAACTGAACAAGAATTGGAAGAAGTCGTGGTGCAGGGGATTCGCACCAGTCTTGAAGATGCGCAAGCGTTAAAGCGCGATGGCGACACGGTGAAAGATGTTATTACTTCTTCCGATATTGGTGCACTGCCGGATAAAAGTGTGACTGAAGCTCTGCAACGTGTTCCTGGTGTAACCGTTGGCCGTTTTGCGGCGCCGACTGACCCTAACCATTTTGCAGCTGAAGGGCGTGGGGTTTTGGTGCGCGGATTGGATCGTGTACACAGCCAATTTAATGGGCGCGAATCTTTCAGTGCGGGCAACTGGACATCGGGTTTGAGTTACGAAGATATTCCACCTGAATTGGTGGGCACTGTGGAAGTAATTAAAAACCAAACCGCCGATATTATTTCCGGTGGTATTGCCGGACAGTGAATTTAATTACGCGCAAACCTTTGGATATGGATGGGCGAAAAATTTTTCTCTCGGCCAAAACCAGCTACGGTGATCTGGTCGATGATTGGTCGCCGTCTTATTCGGGATTATTCAGCGACCGTTGGGATACCGATATTGGTGAATTTGGATTTTTAATCAGCGCATCGACGTCGGAATTTACCGCGCGCGGTGATGGCATCAACCTGACCAACTTTTATGAGCGCAGTGCAACCCAGACCGAGTTTCCAACCTTGGGCTCGACCGAATTGCCCGGTTATGCCGGAAAAAAACTCTACATGCCCACCGGGCCCTGGATGCAAACCGCTGATTCCAATCGCGACCGCAATGGATTTGATGCTGCATTGCAATGGCAAAATAGCGACGAAACCATCAAAGCCACCGCTGAATTTATCCGCTCGGATTCTGAAGAAAGTTGGCGCGAGCGCGTACTCTTTCCAACCACTAGTTCGCAAGGTTTTGATGCGGATCTTACCAATGCGGTATTGGTCGGTACCGACGCAACCTTTGATGATAAAGGCTACTTTACTAGCGGAACTATAAGCTATCCGTGGAATGTTGCTTATCTGGCGTCAACACGTGGCGATCGCACTGAAAGTATTGTTGAGGACGCCAGTTTTAATGTGTTACTGACACCCGATCACAAATGGAAGATCGAACTGGATTATCAAACGCTCGATACCAGCTACGAGCGCGAAAATAACACCATCAACAATCGCTTCGCGATGTCCGATGTGTTCCTCGATTTACGCACCAAAATTCCGACCGTGAAATTTTTAGGCACCAATGCAACAGGGGGTGTACCGGATTGGTGTCCTGCTGGAAAAAATCCCGGCACAGCCGATTTGTCTGATCCAGCGGGTGCTTGTGATTATTATCAAGTATCAATTATGGATACCAATGTCGATGCTGAAGGAACTATGGATTCTTTCACCGCTGATGTTGAATACCAAATTGAAAGTGGCTGGTTGAAATCTATTGCGGGTGGTGCGTATTTTTCTGATATCGACCGCACCACGCAAGATGATGAATATATTAACTGGGGCGCAGTCTCCCACACTTGGGGCACAGCCCCGACTGCGGGTATGGCAGGCAATCCGGAATTGTATGAAGGCGTTACTTTCGGCAATGATTTTATGGGTGGCAAAGGCCTTGCGGGCGATAACCGCACTTTCTTATTTCCACGCATGAGCAATACCCAAGAGAAAAATTTATTAGCTTACGATCAATTCCTGATGGATAAAGGCTTGAACAATGGTGGTTGGCGCAATCGCGGTGCGCGCGTCAGTATTGATGGCAAGCCAACCAATGCGCAGGGATATTTACCGCACGAAACAGTCACCACCGCAATTGATCGCGAAGAAGCTTATGTGCGGTTTGATTTTGTAAATGATGAATTGGCAATGCCGGTTAAAGCCAATGTGGGTCTGCGCTATGTAAGTTATGGTGTAGAAGCGACAGGAACATCGCGTTTTAATAAGCCGGGTTTAGGTGATGTTGCAGAAGCTTACTATAAACAAAACTTCCCTACTTATGCGGCATTTTTTAATGGCGGTGGCTCAACCGTAAATACCGCAGAGCCAGATACTTACACCACGACTTTGCCGAGTCTTAATGTGAGTGTTGCAGTGACCGACGATATAATTACGCGCTTTGCTGTATCTAAAGCAATATTTTTTCCATCGCTTTACGATATGCGCAATACCACCAATTACAACGCAGCGGTTACATCTACCACCGATCCTGCTAACCCCGCCAACATTATTGATATGAAAGTATCGGCGAACGGTACGGGCGGCAACCCCAATTTGCAGCCGGAAGAATCCAACCAAATCGATTTAACTGCGGAATGGTATTTCAGTGAGGTGGGTTCTTTAACGCTGAGTTTATTTCAGAAAGATATCGAGAATTTGTTCCGCGAGCGCAATTATCAAACTACCGTAATTAATCCGGATACCGGTACTTCGATGGATATGTTGGTGCGCCGTCAAGTCAATGAGGGTGAGGGCAGCATTAAAGGTTTCGAAGTTGCCTATCAACAGTTTTATGATTTCTTGCCCGGATTCTGGAGTGGCTTTGGTACGCAATTTAACTACACCTATGTGTCGCAAGACGATCTTGAAGATGCAGAAATGGGCACCAGTGTCTCGGTGGGAGGCGACCGCAATGCGTTCCGCAATTTCAACAATTTGCCATTGCCGGGCTTGTCGGAAGATACCTACAACTTTGCATTGATGTATCAATACGAAGGAGTCGAAGCACGCTTCGCGTACAACTGGCGCTCCGAGTATTTGATTACCCGCCGCGATGCCAATTCATTTGCGCCTATTTTCAGTGAAGATCAGGGGTATCTGGATGCGTCTATCTGGTACACGATCAACGACAATTTCCGCATCGGTATTGAAGGCAGCAACTTGTTGGACGAAATGACGCTCACGCGCACGCAGTTCAACCAGGAAGGCGTCACCACTCCGAAAAACTTCTCTTTAACTGATCGACGTTATGCGTTATCGGTGCGGGCGACGTTTTGATTTTTGTAAATTAATGTAACTGTTTTTTTTCGTTTCTCGTCACTCCTGCGAAAGCAGGAGTCCACTGATCTAATTTTTATGGATACCCGCGTTCGCGGGTATGACGAAACGATTTTTAGCCTACAAATACTGAATTTTAAATTTACAAAAAATAAAGTGTCCGGAGTGAAAAATGATTAACGATATTTTAATTGTCGGGGGTGGCACCGCTGGATGGATGGTCGC
>NZ_JBRFPI010000354.1:0-4696 GCF_053579595.1 Cellvibrio sp. | reverse complement strand
CGTGCGTCAATCAGGAGTTGTTCGTCGGTGAGGCTATTTAGAAAAGCGATCACATCAGCGATTTCATCTTCGGTAATACTAAAGCCAGCGATAAAACTGTCTTTGAACGGATTTAATCGTCCATCGCCAGTATGTTCACCGGAGGTGATGTTGCGACCGCCCGCTGCGTAGGTGCGAATCACCTCGGCAAGCGTCGCGATACTGCCGTCGTGCATGTAGGGCGCAGTCACCGCAACGTTGCGCAAACTCGGCGCGCGAAATGCGCCCATTTCCGCAGCGCGACCGGTAACTCCATGCGCACCCGTATTGGGTTCAGGGTAAGCGCCCGCGCCATCGATATTGTATAAACCGGTATTGTGAAACGGCGTTTCTACCACGCGCATGGAACGGTCACGCACTGAGTCAGTAAACAAATGCCCATCGTGGCAGTGAAAGCATTCAAGCCGTTCGTTATTAAATAATTGCATGCCGCGTTTTGCGCTATCGCTGAGTGCAGATGTGTTGCCTGCAAGGTAAGCATCAAATGCACTGCGGAACGAGGTAATGCCGCGCACAAATGTGGCGAGCGAATCCACTAGCTGCTTCCAATCAATTTGTTGCTGGTTTGGATAAGCCTGCGCAATTAATGTTTGGTAGCGATCATCGCGCAAAATCGATTGCAAAATGGCAGGGTGATTGGTTTCGTTGATGCCATGTTCGATGGGATCAGTACCAAACAGCGGCAACATAATTTGCTGCTCAAGTGTGGTGAGCGAAGGGTTGCCCCAAGTGACTGTCGCAAACCATGCAGCATTTGCCAAACCCTGTGAGTTGCGTGGATGCAAATCACCGGCACCGCCACGCGGGCGAATATTGTTGTCGGCAAAGGCTTTATTTTGTTGATGGCAAGAAGCGCAACTAATCGCGCCTCCGCCGGATAAACGCTTGTCGTAAAACAGATGGCGGCCAAGTTGAAACTTTGCTTCCGTCACCGGATTATCAGCAGGCTCAACTGGAAGCGCCATTTGCGGCGGCAAATTCCAATTGAACTCGCTGGCGGTAGCGGCGGTATCATTCACAGTGGTTTTGCTTTCGCCGTAACAACCACTTAATGAGGCCAGCAAAAAAGCCAGTGACAAAAAAACACCAATCCGTTTCACGAAAGCGGCGACCTCGAACTATTTATTTGTTGACGATTGAGAAAGCAGTTTGTGTTGATGGCGCTGCAGATTGAGATGGGTGGCTCAACCCAACAGTCGCAAATATCGCACCGCATTCTGGATCATTTCCACCGGACATACAGCCAGCAGGCCCACCCGCGTCTTGCCCCATATTGCTGTTGGCAACTAATTTTGCGTAATCCAATTTCACGGCAGATTTACCCACGACAAAATCACTAAGAGTAATTTCAGCTCTATTTTGTGCAGTGCAGGTCACTGCCTCATTGATGGTTGCATCACCCGTACAACCAGTGCTGCCCAAGTGAATGTTCCAGCGATTATTTGTCCAAGCTGCATCGCCGGGGCGAGTAATTGCCACGTTGGTGAATACATCAAGGCCAGTAAATTTATAACCTACATTCCAACCCCAATGCATGCCAGAAGAAAGCCCTGGTGTTTTCAACGGCTCTTTCGCCGCGGTTTGATTGGCGTGGTTGTGTGTTGCAGGAACGCCCAATACAAAGCGAATGCTGGAAATAGTGTTATTACCAATCAACACTTTGCCGACGACTTTTTTATTCATGGTCGGATTTGCTTCACCTTGGCAAGAGGTTGCACCTGTGCCCAATTTATCGCGGAAATCGAGCAGAGCAATGTTGTCAGTTTGCACACCGGTCTCATCCAATGTAATTGGCAATTCAACCCCCGTGCTGGTTACCAAGCGCAGGTTGTGAACATAAAAACGAAAATCGGCAAGCGTGGCTTTAGTGCTCACAGTGCCCAAACCTTCCAGTGCAGCACCACAAAGAATTTCTGTATTGCCGGAAAACGCTTCAAACGGAATGGTGATGGCAACAGGTTCATTGCTCACGCTGGAACTGGATGCACTGCTGCTCACCTTACTGGAGCTGGCAGCGCTGGACGATGGCGATGAGCCAGAGTCGGAACTCGAACTACCACAAGCGCTGAGTAGTAGTGCAGCAGTACTGAAGCCGATACATTTAAACGAAAAACAAGCACGCTGATGTAATCCAATTATTTTATTCATGGTCTGCCCCACATATTCAGAAAGTAAAAATTTGCGCAAGCCTAGGCGTAAAGAATAAAAGCAACAATGAGACAAATTGTCGCACCCGCGACGCGCGTGCAATTCACGCGAGCAGCTGCGCCAATTTGTCGCATGGTCAAGTTGATTTAACTTTGTATGATGCGCGATCACTTTTCTATTAAGGAGATTAAGCGCCGTGAATTTTCGATCATTAATGCATGTTGGTTTAACCTCAGCAATTTGTACTCTTGTTTCAGTGAATGTGTTGGCGCATGTGGGTGTTTCTACGTCGCCCCTTTTTACAGGTAAGACTCAAGAAATAACACTCAGTGTTCCTCATGGTTGTTCGGAATCGGTAAACGGTGTCTCGACTGCTTACGATACTTTGCGCGTTGAAGTTCAAATTCCACAAACATTGACCGGGCTTCGCCCATTGGACGCTGTGTTCGGCTCAGCAACGCTGGTAAAAAATGAGGCAGGGGTAATCACTAAAGTCATTTGGACCAAACCGGATTCAGCAGACAAAGGCGCTGACAGCCACCAATATAATTTTTCAATTCGCGCTAAAGTCAACGCGTCTGCATTTACTACTGTCTATTTGCCAACCACGCAATATTGTAAAAATAGTAAAGGCGAAGAAATTTCAGCTGCCTGGACAGCCATGAGCGATGACCATGATCACAGCGCGACGGCAACTGAAAATCCTGCTCCCAGCTTTTTGGTTTATCCCGCCCGCACAAAAGGTTGGAATAAATACACAGCACCAGATCACTTGCACAATATGAGCATTTTTAACGATGCAGAAATTGTATGGAAAGGCAAAGCGGGTTACAGCGCAAACGCCAATACCGCTGCCTTGATCGCTGCCGATGCCGCCTACTCGGTATTGATCGAGATACATCCTGATGAAGAATTCTGGGTGAAATACTAATGCGTAATTTATGTCGGATTTTTAGTGTTGTGGTGATTTGTATGCAGATCACTGCTTGCGGCGGTGGCAATTCGTCGCCGGAAAAATCTAGCGCTAGCAGTTCTGCTGCAGTCAGCAGTGTCGCCATTAGCAGCGCAGCACAAAGCAGTGCCGTGAGTTCTACAGCAACGAGTTCGAGCCAGGCAAGCATTGGTGCGCTAGAGGCAAAAGGTCTGTTGCCGGGCGCGCTGCCAACACCACCCACATCTCTGCCTGCCGACCAGCTGCCCCCTCAGTAGTTCGGCATTGCGGTAGATAAAGGCAGCCTTGTCATAAGGCTGCCTTTTTTATTGGCCATTCGCTCGGATTGAGATGCTCAGTATTTGTGGCGACAATTTGTCGCATATTCAGCTGAAAAATTTCTGTGTAAAAATAATACATCAATAATAAAAACTGTTTTCCACTACTTTATTACTACAGCAGTCATGGAGACCTATGCGTGCATTATTACTTGATGAGGATGAGCCGTTTTATCAAACCGCGGCAACTCAAATGCAAAAATATGGCGTTATTTTGGACAGGCTTGAACCCTTACACTTTAAGCGTGCCCTCACCAAGGGGCAGCACTATGAGTTTATTTTTGTAGAAGTATTCAGTGAGGAGCAATGTCATCTGGAATTGATTAGCCAACTTAAACAGTACCGGCCCGCTGCGCGTGTTTATGTGTTGACGAGCAACCCCAGTATTTCAACAGCGGTTGTTGCGATTAAACTGGGTGCAGAAAATTATTTCTCAAAAACGGTCGCTATCGATAACTGGCTGCCTGGCTGTATATCGCAACCAACGGTTTCAGTAGTTCATTCGGTGGATGATCTGAAATGGATGCACATGAAAAATGTGCTCACTAAAGCAAATGGCAACGTCACCGCTGCGGCGAAAGTACTGGGTATCACACGCAGAACCCTGCATCGGCAAATAAATAAGCACCAGAATATCCGAGCGGTAAAGGATGTATAAAAAAACGCCCGGGGTCGATGAACGCCGGGCGTTTTTTGTTAGTTCACATTGCCTGCATGTAGGCCGCATTCTTTTTTAGTTGCTTCTTCCCACCACCAGCGACCTTCGCGCTCATGTTGCCCCGGTGTAACCGGGCGCGTGCAAGGCTCACAACCGATGGAAACAAAACCGCGCTCGTGCAATTCGTTGTAAGGCACTTCGCACATGCGGATGTAATCCCAGACTTCTTTGGATGACCAATTGGACAGCGGATTAAATTTGGTGAGCGTTTCACCGGGGCGCGCAAATAATTTATCGTCTTGAATAACCGGAATTTCCGCGCGGGTAGGGCTTTGGTCTTTGCGTTGGCCGGTGATCCAGGCATCCAATGTCAGCAGTTTTTTGCGCAGTGGCTCAATTTTGCGAATGCCGCAACATTCTTTGTGGTCATCTTCATAAAAACTGAACAAGCCTTTGTCCTGCACCAGTGCACGTACCGCTTCACCATCGGGTGAAACTACATCGATCTTAATCCCGTAATGCTTGGGCACTTTTTAGATAAAACGATAAGTCTCTGCATGCATGTGGCGGGTGTGGAGGCAG
>NZ_JBRFPI010000353.1:0-4730 GCF_053579595.1 Cellvibrio sp. | reverse complement strand
CGCATTCAGGATTTATTTGCCCGCTGGGGCGGCGAGGAATTTGTATTGGTCTGCCGCGATACGGATATTGAAAGTGCCTGCGCTATAGCCGACAAATTGCGCGAGCTCATTGCAAACCAAACACTGCACAAAGATATTCATATCACCGCGAGTTTCGGTGTCGCCACGTTAAAAACCAATGAAAATTTGGAGCAGCTGTTTAAGGCGGCCGACACCGCACTCTATAGGGCAAAAGCGGCGGGGCGTAACCGGGTGGTTACTGCAACCTGATATTATCCCAATAAAATTCACGTGATGTCGGTAATTGCAGCGCAAATACTGTAAAGCCAGTAATTTTATCCATCTGCATATTGCGACCAGCAGGCGCACTGCGAAGTTCATTGAGATCAATACGCACATGATTCCAACCTGTCATTAATACAATGGGATAATTAAATCTGTCACCATACAAATTTCTACCGGAATCATGCTGGTAATCAGAAATTTTGATCACCAACTCCAGCCGTTCAGCCTCAGGATTATAAAAATCCATTGTTAAAAATTGATAGTCACTCCAATCACCATAAGGACCTAACAAACTGATCCCGGCATATTTTTCCGTACTTAAGATCACAGATAATGACCTATGGCCATGACTCACAACACTATCTGATTGCCGCACAGTTGCCCGCTCCGCGCCCGCCTGTACCTGCTGCATTTCATGGCGTGATTCAAAACTATTTACCAGCGGGAATTGTTGCCGCATTACAACATCGCCCCACGCTGCATCCAGCACTGACAACAATGATGGCAGGACACACGCCAGGCTAATAAAACGCAGCAACCAAACCCGGCGCGTTGGTTTTTGACCCCAAAACAAACCCAGCCACACACCAAATACATTATGCAAAACATCATCCACACTGGAGTTTCGTCCCACAAAATGCTGGGCCAACTCGATCGCACAACCAAGTACAATTGCAGCGATTGTTACTAGCGCCCATTGCCGCCAATGTGCCAGAGGTTTAAACGCCTGAATCAACAACATCAACACCGCAAAAAAAATAATATGGCCAAAGTTCCACAGATTTTTTAATGAGTGCGACGAAAACGAATCCGGCCCACCCACAAAAAAAAACGGTACGACAAGCAGAACAAATAATCCCGACAACCAGGAAGGAAGGCTCGCTTTCAAAATAACTCCATCACAAGTTAATTCACAAAAGAACAATTCATTACAAATGACTGGCGCGCAGTTTGGCAATCAGTAATGACTAAAAATGAGTAAGGTTTAGTATAAAGCCTGCACGGGTTGGTAAAGCCGTGCATAAATCCTATGCCGTGTGCATAGGGAAACAGTTCAATCTAATAACAGGACTTACTATTATGAACATCATCATTTCCTTCATTGCCCGAGCTATAGCACATAGCGCTGGTTTAGTAGCACTTTGCGCTGCTGTTTTTAGTCTGGGCGCTCAGGCTCAAACCATTATTAGCCCCGAGCCAACAGGCACGACTTATATTGTTAAACCCGACTACCGCAAATGCGCGTTCCCGATGTGTGGGGGCTGGTTTTTAACACCGGTAAACCAGTATTCACTCCAATTGCAAACGGAAGATGAAGCCTATGAAAGCGCTGCATTATTGCCCAACAGCATTTATGTTGCCTACATTAATTACAAACGTTTAGGTTTAACGGAAAAACAAATTGCCGAATTGAATAGTGCAATTCACAGCGAACAAGCGCTGCTGCGGGGCACAGTGATCAATTCACCTATTTCAGGCCGGGTAGCGACCCGCACTAAAACCCTGGTGGCCAACGGTGCTTGGGTAGGTGCCAATAAAAACTCTCCCGTCGGTCCTTATCTAAAAATTTCCAGCACCGGCATAGTCTGTATCACCACACCCTGCCCCTACTTTAGAGCAGGACTAATTAACAGCGATTACAGCAGCGAATTTCATGACTTGTCATTGGAAAAAGCAGCATTGGATCGCGAACAAGAAGCGCAAGCATGGCAGGCGATATCGACCGATGGATTGGTCATTACCGGCACAACTTATGTGAGCACCGGGTTTGATGAAACCGGCGCAGAACCTGGTAAAGGAATAGGTATAGCGGCTACCAAAGTATTTTTTGCATTTCCTGCGAAAAAATAATCTGTGCAAATACATAATCCCCGGATCATTCATTGCCGGGGATTACTGCGCTGCTTATCACCAACGATTAAGCTGGCTGAATCAACGACTGTTTGCACCAACCTGCGCTCTGAGTCTAAGATACACCTCGACTCATTTACCACAGCACACCTAATGCCCATCATTAAAATAACGGTAACCTTTAAACTTTGCCTGATCCTAAGCGCGATCATGCTCTGCCTTACTGCACTTGATAATCCGCTCTTCCCCCTACTCAGTCTCGAACCCACCAGAGTCTCAGCTGGCGAATTCTGGCGTTTGCTCACCGCGAACCTGGTGCACTTTGGGTGGATACATACGCTGATGAATGCAGTCGCACTTTTGTTATGCACGCTGGCTTTTTTTACGGACTACTCACTTAAAAAATTCTCGCTGTTATTGTTCTGGTGTTGTGCGGGGGTTGGGATTGGGGTTTATTGTTTTAACCCTGAGTATTCACCCTATGCAGGTTTGTCTGGCGCGATCCATGGGCTCATTGTTGCTGGTTTGTTGCTAACACACGCCTATCCAATGTGGATTCGTGTTCTTGCATTGGTTTTGGTGATAGCGAAATTAGTGCAGGAAAATAGTGCGGGTTATGAAGCAACTGATTTACAGGCGCTGCTGCCGGTAGCGGTGGCAGTGGAATCGCATTTATACGGTGCAATTGCCGGACTGGTGTTTGCAGTTATTGCCTGGTTATTACAACGATTAAAAAGGAAAAAGTAGATGCAAGGTTCTCCTGGTATTGCTATCGATTATTTTTTGGCGGGTGCGCGGCTGATTGTAAAGCCCGGATTCCGCCGTTTTATTTTAATCCCGCTACTCATTAATCTGGTTATTTTTGTCGGCGTAACCATCGCGCTCTTTCACGCGTTTGGGGATTTTTTTGCCCAGGTCTTGGAGTGGTCGCCCAGTTGGCTGGATTGGTTTGCCTGGATATTATGGCCGCTGGTTGGGTTTGTATTTTTAGTTATCTACGGTTATAGCTTTAACGTTATTACCAATTTTCTCGCCGCGCCCTTTTTTGGGTTGCTGGCAGAAAAAATAGAAACCCATTTGACAGGTGTTGCACCACCCGATGAACCCTGGGGGCAATTAATCCCACGCACCTTACAACGCGAGGCAGTGAAACTTTGGTATTTTGTGAGTCGCGGCCTGTTGGTGATGCTGATTTTTGTCGTGCTATTTTTTATTCCCGGCGCAAACTTATTGGGATTATTGATTGGAGTAATCTGGAGTTGCTGGTGTATGGCAGTGCAGTATTCCGATTATCCCGCCCATAACCACCAATTAACTTTCCGTGAGTTGCGTCGCCGTTTAAACAAACAAAAATTAACAAGCTACTCTTACGGTGGGATTATTTTACTGGGCAGCATGGTGCCGGTGTTGAATATTTTTGTTACGCCGATTGCTGTTGCTGGTGCGACGCTTTATTGGGTGAAAGAAGTAAAACATCTTTCGTCGCGATAATTTTCTGTAAAATACATAACCGTCATACCAGCGAACCCAGGTGTCCACCTTGTTGGCCGTTATGGATACCCGCGTTCGCGGGTGTGACGAACACTACGAGTTACTCCTCAGCATCGCCATCATCCACAATCATATTGCCACCCGCTTCTTTGGCGTGGTGCAAATGGATATTCGCTTTGGCAATTTGGTGATCCAAACTTTGACACATTTGGCTAGTTACACCAGCACTGAAATAAAAGTGCATGGTTTCGCCATTAATAACATAAGCTTCAGCGGCCAGTAATTGTTTTACTTTACTCAGCAGCGCGGCTGCCTTTTCATGATCCAAACCCGGCATCAGCACATAAAAATCATCACTATCAGCACGTGCGAATAAAAAACGCCCCAACATCGTATGCAAACTAGCGGCGATATACTTGAGGGCAACATCGCCCCAGCCGTTACCATGCTTCTCATTTATAGCGCTAAAGTGATCAATATTAATAATTGCCATCGCCAAGGGCGCAGCTTTTTCCTCTGCGCTTTTATACAACTCACGTGCGGCATTAAAAAAATACGAGCGATGGAACAAACCCGTGAGATGATCGCGTTGGGCGTTATAGGTAATTTGCTCAACCAGTTCGAGCGATTCAATATTGTGGATAATGCGGCAGTAAAATTCTTCTGGATGAAAAGGTTTACGCAAAAAGTCATTGGCACCGTGTTTGATAAACTTGGCGGAGAGCGCCTCACTACTTTCACCCGATACGCCAATCATAATCAGATCAGTTTTGTCGTACTTGTAACGCAGGTTGCGCACCAACTCAAAACCATCCATTTTAGGCATGTTGTAATCGGTGATTAGCAATTTAGTGTCCGGATTTTCCAGCAGTACTTTGATCGCATCCGCACCATCAACCGCTTCAACCACTTGAAACAAATGGCGGCGAAATAAATTCACCATATGCTTGCGCGACATATCCGAATCATCAACCACCAAGACTTTAATATGTTGGTTTTTTTCCAGGCGATTGATCATGCCGATGGCTTTACTGTAAGCGTAGCGACCTTCTTTGGTCACATAATCGACTATGGCTTTGTTGAATAATTGCTCGCGCCGTTTT
>NZ_JBRFPI010000352.1:0-4739 GCF_053579595.1 Cellvibrio sp. | reverse complement strand
GTTGGATTATTTGCGTGACCAGGGTGTGAATGCCTTGGCATTGCATGGCGACTTGGAGCAAAAAGAGCGCGACCAGGTATTAGTGCGTTTTTCCAATAGAAGTTGCTCGGTATTGATTGCCACCGATGTTGCTGCACGCGGCATTGATATCAAAGGATTGGATGCGGTAATCAATGTGGATTTGGCGCGCGACAGCGAAGTGCATGTGCATCGCATTGGCCGCACTGGCCGTGCTGGTGAATCTGGCTTGGCATTAAATTTAGTCGTGCAAAAAGAAGTGCATAAAATCAATCGTCTTGAAGATTATATGAATCAGTCGATTGCTCTGGAGCCTCTGCCACAAGCCGATAAAAAATCCCTCCCTTTCCCCACCATGGTGACCTTGCATATTGATGGTGGTAAAAAAGATAAATTACGTCCAGGTGATATTATCGGCGCCTTAACCAAGGATGCTGGTTTGCCATTTGAGAAAATTGGCAAAATCGACATGTTTGATTTTTCGGCTTATGTGGCGGTGGATCACAGCATCGCGCGCGCTGCATTAAAACAACTGTCGGATGGAAAATTAAAAGGCCGGAAATTTCGCGCAAGAAAGCTTTGATAAGCCCCGGAAGATTATATTGTGAAAAATTAAGTAAATTAATACGGGTGTTTTAATTCTTATGAATTAATTTCATCGTACCTTGCCAAGTGCGATGAAGATGGATTCCGGCACTCCTTCAGTGACCGTATGCTGCATGGATGCTGCATTCGAGCCTACAAGGACGTATTTACGGCGAGTCACTGAAGGAGTGCCGGAAGCCATCTGATTATCTAATCAGTAGGTATACAATAAAAAATAACGAATAAATACTAGGAAAAACCATGGCCATAGCTGCAGTCGTCATAGCAATCCTGATCTTGGTAGTGTTGATCACCGGATTAAAACTCAATCCCTTTCTCGCATTTCTGGTTTCCGCCATATCAGCCGCGATAATGCTGGGTATTCCACTCGATAAAATTCCTGCAACAATTGAAGCGGGAATTGGCGCTATGTTGGGTTCGTTGGCGATTATTTTATGCCTCGGTGCCATGTTCGGAAAACTTGTTGCGGAGTCGGGTGCGGCGCAACAAATCAGTCGCAGTTTAATGAATTGGTGCGGGCCAAAATATATTACCTGGGCGCTGATGCTCACCGGTTTTATCGTCGGTATACCGTTGTTTTACAATGTCGGATTTGTCTTGTTAGTACCGCTGGTATTTTCAGTGATGTACCAAACCAAATTGCCCGCAGTGTATTTAGGTATTCCGCTACTCGCTGCGCTCTCAGTGACCCACGGCTTTCTGCCGCCCCATCCATCACCTGTTGCATTGATTCCGCAATTTGGTGCGAGTATGGGTACCACATTGTTTTATGGAATCATGGTGGCCATTCCCACCATGATTGTCGCGGGCCCACTTTTTTCCTCCCGTTTGAAATCCATTCAAAGCACACCGCTTGCTACCTTCAAACCGACTGATTTGCCAGAGAGTGAATTACCCGGCGTCGCCAATAGTTTTATTACCGCATTGTTGCCGGTGTTGTTAATTGCACTGAGCAGTATTGCTGTTTATACCCTGCCCGCTGCGGTTGCAGAAACCCCGCTGATAAAACTTCTAAGTAACTCGATGATAGTGCTGATGATTGCACTTGCCATAGCGACAGTGACTTTGGGGCTAAAGCGCGGCATGAGCATTGGTAAAGTGATGAATGTGTATAGCGATGCAATTAAAGATATCGCCGTTATTTTATTGATTGTCGCTGGTGCCGGTGCCTTAAAACAAGTGATGGTTGTGAGCGGAGTGAGCGAGCAGCTAGCGCACTCGCTGGAAAATATTGCACTCAATCCTTTGATATTGGCCTGGTTGATTGCAACCGTTATCCGCATTGCTCTGGGTTCGGCCACTGTTGCGGGCCTAACTGCAGCCGGTATTGTTGCGCCGATTATTCCGCTGACAGGTGCTGACCCAAACCTGATGGTGTTGGCCATTGGTGCTGGTAGTTTAATGTGCTCCCATGTCAATGATTCAGGATTTTGGATGTATAAGGAATATTTTAATTTGAGTTTAAAAGATACCTTTAAATCCTGGTCGCTGATGGAAACGATTATTGGGGTGATGGGATTGATGGGTGTGTTGGTATTGGATATTTTTGTTTGAAGTTTGCCGCATTAAAATAAAGCGCCCGACCTGGAGGCAGATCGGGCGTTTTTCCAACCTACAGACACATGAATAAAATCAATGAAGTATATTGCCACCCAATAATTTGCGTACTTCATCTGCTGCAAAATGGTAATGCTGATTGCAGAACTGGCAGTCAATATCAATGCTACCTTTCTCGATTAATAATGATTCAACCTCTTCGTTGCCAATCGCCAGGAGCGCGTTAGCGCTGCGCTCGCGCGAGCAGCTGCAGGCAAAGCGCAAAGCCTTTGGCTCGTACAGGCGCAGCGGTTGCTCGTTGAATAGACGATAGAGCACTGTTGAATGCTCCAGCTCCAACAATTCATCCGCTTTAATAGTGTCAGCCAGGGTGATAATGGTTTCCCATTTATCCTGGTTGTCTTCCTCGTTAGTAATTAATTGGTGCGGTAACGCCTGAATTAAAAATCCGGTCGCAATATCGTTATTGGCAGCAAACCACAAGCGGGTGGAAAGCTGTTCGGATTGGTAAAAATAGTGCTCCAAACAACCCGCAAGATTTTCTGCATCCATAGGTACTATGCCTTGATGGCGTTCAAGTGTGCCGCCGAAATTTTCACTGCGTTGTGGCTCAATGGTGATGACCAGAATACCGTTGCCCAAGAGTTGTTGCAGGTTGGCGTGATTGGCTAATTCATCGCTAAGTTCTATATTAGGATTAACGCGCACTATGCCGCGCAAATCATTATGATGATTGCACTCAGCCATAATGGTACTGACGGGACCATCACCGCGCGCTTGCAGAATAATTTTCCCATCAAATTTCAAGGTGCTGGATAACAATCCAACTGCGGCTAAAAATTCACCGAGCAAACGACGAATAGCGGGCACTTGCGGATTGTGGCTTAATACTTCGCGATAGCTGTCACCCAAGGTGACTATTTCACCGCGGATATCGCAATCATCAAATAAAAAACGGTGCAGTAAATCATTGCTTGGCATAAATCTGTCTCATTAAAAAGCTGTTATCTCATTAACAATTAATTCTCGTCGCCCAGTAAATTAATGCGCTGGAAGCGATGAATATGGCGGCGGTCTTTTTTGCTGGGGCGCTGGTTGCTGATGATGTAACTGCCCAGGCCGGCCTTGCGTTCCGCCGCGCGTTTTTCGCGCTGGGTTTTACTCTCTTCGGTTTCTTCGTACAACAGTGCCGCTTCCGGTGCACCACGGCGCTGTGCCGATAAGGCTTTTACCACGACGATCTTTTCATCCAGATCCTGGCGGATAGTTAATACCAAACCCACTGTGACTTCTTTACTGGGTTTGATGCGCTGGCCATCGCAGTGAATCTTGCCGCCGTCGATCGCCTGTTTGGAGAGGCTGCGGGTTTTAAAAAAGCGCGCTGCCCACAACCATTTGTCGATGCGGATTTTATCGTCGTCATCGTCCTGTTCAGTTTTTTGCTTACTCATACATTAAATTACCGCTGGCATAATTTCATCAAAGTGATGGATGGCTGGGTACTGCTCCATGCGCCGTTCAATTTTGCTGTCAGGCTGGTGGATGCCCAACAAATGTTTGATGCCGAAAGTTTTGGCTGAATCGAGGATGCGCACAGTGTCATCAATAAATAATGTACGCGCGGGATCAAATTGTTCGCGTGCTTGCAATTCCTGCCAGAATTTTTGCGATTCTTTTGGCTCGTTAAATTCGTGCGATGAAATAATCACATCCAGCCATTGGTCAATTTGGGTCACTTGCATTTTGAGCGATAGGCTTTGCGGGTGTGCATTAGTTACTAGCAATACTTTTTTGCCACGCGCGCGCAACCGCTGCAAAAATTCGCCAACATGGGGGCGAATCTGGATTTTGTGTTTGACTTCGTCTTTTAAGCTGACGATATCAACATCCAATGCCTTGGACCAAAATTCCAGGCAGTACCACTGCAAGGTACCTTCGTACTGATGGATTTCGCCCTTTAATTTTTGATGGGCGGTAGCCAGATCGACATTATGGATTTGCGCGTAGCGCTGGGGCAGGTGATCCAACCAAAAATAATTATCGAAATGCAGATCCAACAAGGTACCATCCATATCCAGCATGACAGTATCTATTAAGTCCCAATTGATCATAAAATTGTCTCACCACATTCTGCGAACTGCACTCAACCTATGCCGACCAAGCCCAGTATTTTGAAGCGCGCGACCGTAGCGCGCAGCCGATTATTCCGTGCCGATGAAATTCACCTGCGATTTAGCAATGGTGAAGAGCGCACCTACGAGAAGCTCTGTTCAGGCGGGCCGGGGGCGGTGCTTATTGTACCCTTGCTCGATGAAAATACGGTGCTTTTGGTGCGCGAATATGCGGCCGGCATTGAGGATTACCACCTCGCGCTGCCTAAAGGTGCGATCGACCAGGGCGAAGCCCTGCTGGCGGCAGCTAATCGCGAACTGAAAGAAGAGGTGGGTTACGGTGCCCGCAAACTGCAATTCCTCAAGCGCATCAATCTCTCACCCGCCTATATGGAGCACGGTATTAATGTAGTCATCGCCTGGGATCTCTACCCCGAACGTCTGGAG
>NZ_JBRFPI010000351.1:0-4739 GCF_053579595.1 Cellvibrio sp. | reverse complement strand
GATTTTAAGGCGCATCAAAATATCCTTGTTCAAGGTGATTTTCAGAGTGGGAAAACCACGTTGGCAAACCATCTTTTTATTGAATTTTTAAAGAGTTCCGAGCCTGCGATCTTAATTGATATGCAGGAAATTTCCGGGAAAAAGCCAAATTTGGATTTAATAAAAGAAATATATCAGAGAGAGCTAAATGGTGATTTCGATCTATGGTTACAAAAGCCAAATAAAATTGCTTTAATTGATAACCTTACGCATGTAGGAAATTCCATTGACCATTTAGAATTCCTCAGTGATTTTTTTGAAAAAAGAATAGTAATGTGTTCAATGGAGGAGTACGAGTCCTATTTTTCGGATGATGAACGGCTAACTGGATTTTCAGTATTCAATTTAAGGCCATTTAATCATGCAAAGCAGGAAAAGTTAATTAAGAGGTGGCTGGAGTACAAAAATAAGGGTGCAACAACTGATATTGAGTTTGGATTAATTGATCAAATCGAAAATAATGTGAACTCAATAATTATTAATAACAAAATCCTCCCTAGATATCCTTTTTTCATTCTATCAATATTGCAGACTCACGAGGCATTTATGCCTCAGGATATTAAAATTACAGCTTACGGACATTGTTATTACGCTCTCATTATGGCTCATCTAATAAAGTCTGGAATATCAAAAGATGATAGCTCAATATCCTCCTGTTTTAATTATGCCAGCAATTTGGCATACGAAATTTACTCTGGCGACCCTATTTCTCTAACTATTTCAAGAGAGAAATACGAATTATTCAAAAATAAATATAAAGATAGTTATATTATTCAGGAAGCGCTAATAAACAGAATGCATAGTAGCAGCGGAATTATTAGAGAATGCAATGGGCATGGCTATAAGTTCGGCTTGGCATATAGCTACTATTATTTTCTTGGTCAATATCTGGCTGAGAATCACAATAGAAATAGAAGCACTCTCGTTGAAATGATTGAAAATAATTTTCGAAAAAACAATTCGTTGGCAATTATTTTCACGATTCATCACTCTAATGATATCGATATTATAGATGAGATCCTTACTCATACGATGTGCGCTCACGATGAAATTGAGCCAGCTACTCTTGATGCTAAAGAGCTTGAGATTTTCAACGAACTTTTGAGTGTTATTCCTGATAGGTTGAGTGTAAACGGAACGATCGAGGAAACACGAAATAAGGAAAGGGATGGGAGGGATGAGCGGGATGCAAAAAATGGGGAGAGCGAGATTGTTTCTGTTGAGCAAGAGTCTGAAAAAAACGATCATCTCGATAGAACTTATCAGTGTTACAAAAATATAGAAATACTAAGTCAAATTTTAAAAAACAAATTTGGAAGCTTAAAGAAGGACAAGGTAACAGAAATTGTTGAGATTATCTGTGACGCTGGATTAAGGCTTGCAGCTATGCTGTTGTCTAAAAATATTAACGTTGAAAGCTTGCTTCAATTTGTCTATAGGTCTTACAAAGAGTCTGAGGATTTCGATGATAGTAAATCCGAATCTGAACATTTGACTGAGATAAGAAAGATGATTATTTTCCGAGTTTTTATTTGGGTTGTTTTGAATTTGGAAAAGACTGTATCAGCAATTAATAAAACGGAAATCAAAGAGGTTGTTAAGGCTATAAAAGATAAAAAGAACACTCCTGCTTTCGATGTAATATATTATTTCTATACGCTTGACTCATCTATTAGATTTGAGGACTACATAAAGGATGAGCTCAGGGATTTGCTGGAAAAGTATGAAAGTAAAGAAATGGATTTTCTGAGAAAAATCCTTTCAATTAGAACTCAGCACTATATGAATACACATGACGTAAAAACACAGATGCGTCAGGTTATGTCTTCATTGCTTAAAATTGAATACAAACCAAAGCCTTTAAAAATAGGATAATGATTTTAAAGGTACCTTCATTCTGAGCTATTCGCACCACAGATTTTCGGAAAATAAATTAAATTATTGTAAGTGTTCGTATTTAAATTAATTAAAGAGAGTGTAATGGCTTCAAAATTTTATGTGGTATGGGCAGGGCGGGAGACGGGGATTTTTACAGATTGGCCGACGTGTAAAAAACAGGTCGATGGATTTGTGGGTGCGCGTTATAAATCGTTTTTAACGCGCGAAGAAGCCGAAGCCGCTTTTGGTAGTGCAAAATCCACCGCCGGAACCGGACGTGCTGCCGCCGCTAGCGGTGCCAAAATCAAAACCTATAATGCCGCTGAAGTAAATGCATTACCGGTTGATGTAAAAATATTTACCGACGGCGGCTGCGAACCAAACCCCGGCGAGGCGGGTTCGGGTTTGGCGGTTTATCGCGATAATAAAGTGGTTGAGCTTTGGTATGGCTTGTATAACCCCATGGGTACTAACAACACCGCCGAGTTAAATGCGTTGCACCAAGGTTTGTTATTGGCAAAAGATGAAATCGCTAAAGGCAAAACTGCAGCGGTTTTTTCTGATTCCCAATACTCCATCCAATGCGTTGTGCAATGGGCAATTGGTTGGGAAAAAGCGGGTTGGAAAAAGAAGGGCGGCGAGATTAAAAACCTCGAACTGATTAAAGAAATTTATTCCCTGCACCAAACCCTGAAGGACAAAGTGCAAGTGTTGCATGTGAATGGCCACGTTGGTGTACAAGGCAACGAACTTGCTGACCGTATGTCCATTCTTGCTATCCAATCCCGCGAAACTGAGTTTGCACTCTACCGCGAGCCATTGGATATCGCTGCAATTTTGGCAACGCGTGCGGGTTAATGAATAGATTGAAATTCGGTGTATGCCCTTACTGCAGATCACGCAATTTAAAAGCTTGAAGGTGAAGAATTTGTCTGTTCGGATTGTTGTGCAGTTAAAATATAAAGCTAACCTATAGACTAATAATTATCTTCATCAGTTTTGGTTATTCAAGGATTAATGATATGCAAAAATCTATTGCATCACCCAAACAGTTACAGTCTGGACACCAGAGTGGTTTAACGCAAGGTGAAGCGAGAGTGGGTAGTGCTGATCAGCAACATCATGCTGCCTTGGTTGCGGACTCCCGTGTTGCCACCCAAGACAAGATGAATTTGCAATCGGCAATTGCTAATAGCCCTCGTGCTACACAATTGCAATCTATGAAAAGTTTTATACAAGCCGGTACCCGTGCAACCTTTCCATCTGCTGTCCATCCAGTTCAACTACGGCTTAAGCAGTGGAAACCTTCCAAGTCTCCCGCCACTGATAAAGAAAAATTGGGCGAAATTAATGCAAAAAAGGTATCCGATGAGGTGGATAAAGCTTATCAGGAAACTGAAAGCAATGACCTCTCCGGCGCAGGCGACGCCTACGCTGCGCTCTACTTATTGCGCCTGAGTGAATATGGCAATAAAAAACCGGGTAAAAAAGGCATGCACCCATCAACGGCAGCAGGCTACGTTATTGAAAGCAAAGTAAGTAACCGTTTGGCGAGTACAGATGGGATGAATTTCCAAAACACATCGCTGCTTAGTGGTACACGTCCGGACGTTACAGTTGATTTGGGTGATGGCAAGACCGCATTGATTGATATGACTGCGCAAAAAAGCCTTGGGCATATTTTTAACAAAAAAGGGAATTGGGTTGGCCATAAATCGATTCCCTATGTTGCCGAAGCCTGGTACCCGAGCATGAACTTTAGCGGGAAAGCGCAGCAACTATCGCCACAACAAATCAAAATGGCAGAGGAAGCGGCAGAGCGCAAAAAAGAACTGGCAGATGTAATGCGAGCTGAGACCAAGCAACAAAAAACGGATGAATTCCTTGGTGTGCAGAATGAGCTATTTAACAAGCTGGTGAGTGCTGGTGGTGTCGCATTAAAAATGTTATTCCGCAAAAAGCGCGATATGGCTGTTTTGCGTGAACTCGGCGTAGATCTTGAAGATGATGGTGAGCAAGCGATTAAATTAAGTATTGCCGCGCGTAACCAATTTGCCGGAAAAACCGGGAGTGATTCGAATCCTACACCGGGTTTCTCCGTTACCCAAAAAGATAAAGGGCTCAATATTATTCGCAATGCCGTTCGTATGGCAGAGATGTCGGGCGAGGTTAGGAAGAAAACTTCAAGAACGACCAGAACGACTAAGCGAGGATCAAAAGCCAAATCAACGTACAAACGGCGATAGGGTAGAGATAAGAGCAATTCCTTTACTCGCGCATAATCCAACACACTTAATGTATCGATCAATTGATTCCTGCAGGATGTTTTTTTGTCTAACGTCAAATCCAATTATATTTACCTCAGCCTTTTCTGTGTGTTTGCGCTAGCGCTTTGGTTCCCCTCACTTTTTATTCCCTTCTGGGGCGATGATTATTTTTTTCTCACCCAAGCACGTGAAGCTCGCTTAAATGATGATTCCTGGTGGTTGCCGTTTGTTACGCAATCGCAAACCGGTTTCTGGCGGCCACTGAGTATGGATATGGGCTGGCGGTTTGTAGAGCAAATGCTGCACGGCGATGTGTTATACGCGCATATTTATTCCTGGTGTTTAACACTCGTATCGCTACTGGCCGTAGCTTGGTTCGCGTATGAATTTGCGCGGGCGATGCAATGGCCGCAACCAAAACTGATTGCGCTACTCACAGCAGCGATGCACGCGGTGCATGTGGTGACCTACTTGCCGCTGCATTGGGTGGCGGCGATGAACAGCCCGACGCTGGTATTTTTTATGAGCGCAACGCTCGCCTTCTGGATTGCATTG
>NZ_JBRFPI010000350.1:0-4794 GCF_053579595.1 Cellvibrio sp. | reverse complement strand
CAGGGTCGCGACACCAGCGCTGCTAATATTCCCACTCAAGCCGGTGAAGTTGTGCACTTCCACATTGTGGGTGTTTTTGGTGGTGGCGAAGTTTAGATAAGACGCTGTGCTGTCGAGACCCCATGTACCGGCAGTATTGGCAACGGATGAGCTGCTCGCCTTGCTGCTGGAGGCCGGCACACTGGAGGCCGGCGTACTTGATGCAGGCTTGGAGGATGCGGCAGCAGAAGATACGGCTGCACTGCTAGTGGCAGCGCTGTCACAGGCTGCACCGTTAATGACCGGTATTTCCGCAGCCGCAGCACCTTTGGTTCCCTGCACGCCGAATTCGATCGACTGGTTAGGCTGGATAGTGCGGTTCCAGCTGAGGTTGGTGGCCGTGTAGGGGTTGGTGCCGCCGAGAGTGGCGTTCCAACTGCTGGTGATGCGATTGTCGCCAGCGTATTGCCAATTGACGTTCCAGCCGTTGATGGCGCTGGTGCTGGTGTTGGTTATTTTTATGGTGGCGGTAAATCCATTATTCCACTGGCTGGCAACCAAATACTGGCATCCGGCGTAGGCCTGGGTGGAGAGAGCGGATATCGCCAGAGAAAACCCTGCTGCATAGAGAGTGCGGGTTAGCGCGCTCGCTGTGCGAGGGTGAATCGCAGAGGCTTTAAAGCTACTCATAGTGTCTTCCTCAGAGAAAAATACCGAATGAATTCGGCGGTGGTCATCAACAATCGTTATGGTTAAAAATGGTCGAGCTCGGCTAACAAAAAACGGTTTAACAGTTAATTTTTTGAGGTTGTAGAAACAATCACTCCATTTTCCGGACTGTGCGTAGTTGAACTTTTTCGGTGAGCAAGGGCGGCTCTGGCGCGCGCATCATGCGCAGCACTTCACCGGCAACGATAATGGCTGCGATTAATAATCCTGCGTAAATAAACATGACGTAGCTGTAATTGACGGTGTAATTCCAGGGGCGAGCGATGCCGAGATAACACGCAAATAGCCAGGAAGTAGATGAAATGGCGCCAGTGAGCGTCACCAACATTTGTTCAATAGTGGGCAAACCCAGTAAGCCGCGACGCGAGGTGACGCGCGGAAAACTAAAATAGTGCAGCGCAATTCCGTTGAGCGTTAATACCGACACCACAGTAAATTTTGCCCAAAGTTTTTCGTTCATTAAATATTGTTGCGGATTTTCCAAATAACCGAGCAGCACCAGCGCAAGTCCGGTAATCCAGAGCACGACCAATGCGACGAACATAACTTCTGCTGATTTAGTCAGATCTTTGATAGCGCTCGCCGACAAAGCCTTACCGCGCGATTTTGCCAAAGCAGAATCCTGGATCAATAAGATCCCTAGGGAGACACAAGCAGGAAGTAAATGCGCATAGACGAGGAGAGTTTTCATAGCACTTCCATGGTATTAACAGTTGATTTTGGTTTTTTTTAGTGCGAACAAAAGCCGTCTCATGTCCAGTGGGCTGTTAATTCGCGAATCAACGGCACTGGTGAGATGTGTTGCTACAACAATTTTTTTGACCGAAAACCTCAGGGGGAAGTCGACCCTGGTTTGCGTGATGTTATTGCCGAGTGTTTTTAGTTGGATTTTGTTGTTTTTATAACGACAGTTTCGCAAATGGCGTCTGCCTTTACCGCACTATAGTGGCGGCTCAGTATGACAGTTGTCTGTATGGTCAAGCTCTGTATTCTGCTACTTGGCACACATTGAGTGTGACAGGTTTCGCATCTATGCCACCCTGCAGCATTGCGCTAGTGGATTCGCTTGGCGATCAGTCTCTGGCTAACAGTTGCTAATTTACGCGGACTGCCAATGGCGTTCCAATCATTAGTTCTCATTTCTACCAAAAATCTGATTTATTCGAATAAGAAAATTTGTGCGGGGTGGGCGTGAGCAGATCAATTGGGAATAGTATTTGTGTCATTTCTTTACTGCTGGCAATCTCAACTTTTGCTATTGATGCACAAGCATGAAACCGGGTTTTGATGTCGCACTGCAGCAACATTTTGCCGCTATCGCCAGCAGTGATATAAAAACCTACAAGTTCCTTCTCTCTCGTGGTGATACCCTCTCTGGATAATATTCTGCGACGATAAGTTATCGTGCGAATAAGGTATGAGAAAAATCTTCTGTAGAACAAAACCTACATTGTTCATGAGGATAGCGTCGTGTTATAACCCCTTCTTACTTGTGGCTAAAGGTGAATATTTTTAGCAACTTACTGTTGTGTACAAGGAGATGATGATGCTAACTGATAAATGTAGTGTTCGGTTTAGTCAAGGCTTGGTTGTTCCTCTCGCAACGTTAATTGTCTTTTTCTTGCTTTTTTCAAATCCTGCCAGCGCCATCATAATTGAAGGTAAAGTCAACGGGCTTATTACTGATGTATTCACTGAGGGTAATAGATCTGACGGTGCCTTTTTTGATGTCGCTGTTGCGGGGCAGTCCTTCCATGCGGATTTCTGGTATGAGTTTGATGAAAATAATTTCCCTCCTACTTATGCTGAGAATTCCTTCAGGGAATACGATTTTAGTTTGTTTGCTATGGAAATCGTTGTACATGTGGGTGATGAGAGTTATAGCTCTACCACCTCCAGCGAGTTTCCGTTGACGCATTTCAGAAATATGATCAGTATTTTCCGTGGGGAACATTTCAGTTATTTCGACATGATGACTTACACTGAATATAGTTCAGTCAATCCGAGAACCGAAAACCGATTAGTTAGTATCAATTTTCCTACACCCGCAATGGAGTATTTTTCTGGTCTGGACTTGGAGCAAAATATTTCCGTTGTGGCAACAAATGGATCTTCATTGGGTGAAATGCAGATTTTTGATTATGGTACTCGCGATGGTGACAGATATCCCGGGGATTTTTATACATACGATGCCAACGTATATGGAAGTATTACCAGTTTCGATATGCACGTACGCGGTTCGGTGGTAGATGAGCCCGGATCGCTCGGGTTAATAGCGCTCGCGCTACTGCTGATGGGCTGGTGTTATCGTTTCCATATCAAGCCCATAAATAAAAATAAAAAATAAAGGTTAAAAATAATGGTTGAAAATAAATACGCAGCATTGCTCACAGTGTTGCAATCCCGCTTTGAAAAAAACATGAATCGCCATAAAGGTCTTGATTGGACTAAGGTGCAAGCCAAGCTAGAGATTGATGTTAAAAAATTATCGTCGCTGAATGAAATGGAGGCGACCGGTGGTGAGCCGGATGTGGTCGGTTTTGATAAAAAGACCGGAGAATTTATTTTTTACGATTGCTCGGTAGAAACACCCAAGGGCCGCCGAAGTGTATGTTATGACCGCGAGGGGTTGGAATCGCGCAAGGAACATAAGCCGGAAAATAATGCACTTGATATGGCGGCAGCAATGGGCATCGAGTTGTTAACAGAAGAACAATATCGTGATTTGCAACAATTGGGCGAATTTGATTTGAAAACATCGAGCTGGATACAAACACCTACCGCGATTAGGAAATTGGGCGGAGCGCTCTTTGCGGATCGCCGTTATGATTGTGTTTTTGTTTACCACAATGGTGCGCAATCTTATTATGCGGTGCGCGGCTTTCGTGGTGTGTTAAGGGTGTAAATTTTGTGTGCGGCAAAATAAAAAACCGGAGCACATGGCTCCGGTTTTTTCGTCTTCCCCAAACAAACTGACAACTCCGATTTACGACTCCATATTGAAATCGTAAGTCATGCCTTGGCTAGGCTCCTGCAAATAATGCCCCTGGATGTAGTGAGCACCTGCTTGCCAGAGCGTGGAAAGTACGCTCGCATTCTCTACAAATGGCACCAGGGTAATCTTGCTTTCGCCATTGAGCTTCTCGATCAGTTGGATCAGCGTCTCTGGGCTTTCGTTGTTGTTTTGAATATCCGTGGTAAACGATCCATCGATTTTAATCATGTTTGCGGGCACATGGGAAAGCGTATTGAATGGGTTCAATGAACAGCCAAAATTGCTGATCGCAAAACTGGTTTTAAGTTTTTCCAATCCTTCAGAAAAGTTCTTCGCCGCATTCAAATGATTGGTGACATCAATTTCCTGCGCCTGAAACACAATGGAATCGGCGGTGAGTTTCGCTGCCTTGAACGCGACAGCAAGCCAGGGAATTAACGATTCATCGCACAGGGATTGGCGGCCGATATTGACGATCAATTTGGTTTTGTTGCCTTTGGCGCGATGCTGCGAGAGCATTTTTATCGATTCCAGAATTACCCAGCGGTCTATTTTGGTAGCTGCGCTCATTGTAGATGCAGCCTCCAAAAAGTGATTGGGTGATATCTCATTACCGTTTTCATCCACCATGCGCAAATAGACTTCGTAGTATTCCTCGTCGGAGCCGCGCAGGCTGATAATCGGCTGGAATAACAGGCGAAAGCGGTCATTGGCCAATGCCTGTTGGATCGCAGTCGCGATATCGATTTTGATTTCGCTTTTGGGTGTCTCTGGCTCAAACAGCATAGCGCTGTTGCCATCTTTGGCATGCACTTTATCCATCGCACTGCGCGCTTGTTCGATCACCGTATTGGTGCTAGTGGTGGTTTCGTTAATCAGTGAGATACCAATGCTGCAGGTGATTTGCAGAGTTTTGTGATCGATCTCGATGATGTGTGCTTCCAAATCTTTGCAGAGTTGCAAGGCGCGATTAACGGCAGCATCAGCTTTCACATTAGGTGAGATTATCGCGAAGGTGGAGTCGCCGAGGCGCGCGATGGGATCGCTGGTATTGGCATTGGTGCGGAGCAGGGGGGCTATGTTGATCAGTG
>NZ_JBRFPI010000349.1:0-4840 GCF_053579595.1 Cellvibrio sp. | reverse complement strand
AACACGAATTCCGCCCCCCATTAGCTCGCACAACTGGCGAGTGATGGATAATCCCAGACCGCTGCCCTGGAATTTGCGTGTTGTGCCAGAATCAGCCTGTTTGAAGGGATCAAAAATGGTGGCTTGCTGCTCTTTCGAAATACCGATACCCGTGTCGGCAACACTGATATAAATTTGTTGCGGTTGATGGTAAGCCTTGATCCGCACTTGGCCGTTGGGAGCAAATTTAATCGCATTGCCCAACAGGTTAATCAATATGTGCAGCAATTTTTCCGGATCGGCAACCGGCAGGGACTCACCATCATCAACATCAACCTGCAACTGTATGGCATTTTTTTCCATCAGCGGCGCAACGGTGCCCAGCGCCTCCTCGACCAAACTCGACAATTTGACTTCGGTTAAATCCAGATCCATCCGGCCCGATTCAATCTTGGCCAGATCCAGCACACCATTAATCAGCTTTAACAAACGTTCGCTGTTGAGGATCACCCGGTTTAAATCTTTCAGGTGATGCTCGTCATCCGCCAGTTTTAGTTCCTCAATCACAACTTCGGTGTAACCAATAATTGCCTGTAGTGGCGTGCGTAATTCGTGGCTCATCAGCGACAGGAATTCACTTTTTGCCTTGCTCGCATCTTCCGCTTTGCGCTTGGCAATCGCGAGCCGGTCACGTGCGATTTGCAAGTCCTGGCTATGCGCTGCCAAGCGTTGGTTATCGCGGCGTTTGATAGTGTAGGCAAACAACACGGTGATAATTAATAACGCACCCAAAATCACTGAGCCCCACAGATAGCGCAAGGCGACTTGTTGTGAATCAACTAATTCATCCAGGTCCACAATCGCATCCTTTTGTTTAAGGATGGTATTTTCCTGCGATTTAATCGTCGTATTCAAATAGGTCAGACGTTTTTCGCGCGAATCAATTTCTTGCAAAATAGTGCGCAGATGCGTCTGTTGCTCGTCCAACTCTTTGGTGCGCAGCTCCACTTCGCGCAACAGGGCTTCACGTTCTTGTTTGCTGGTTTCAATTTGCGCTTGCTGGTCTTGCAGGAGCACTTTTTGCTCGGCAATTAACGCATCACTTTTGTGGATGTTTTGGTTTAACTCCGCCATTTGCCCCTGCAGACGCGCCGTCATCGCCTCTTGGGTTTTAATCGCCTCCGTCAATTCGTTGAGTATTTTTTCGCGGCCACGCAATTGTTTTTGCAGCGCAACCAGTGAGGCCTGTCCCTCGCGGTAAAGTTTGGCAACATCAATTTCAGTCCCGCCATTTAAAATTAACTCCGGCAGCGGGGTTAAGCCGTGGTTGATAATGTTGGATTTATTGACTTCAAACTTAAGGCGGTCATTTTCTGTAGTGATCAGGTTTATCATCACCAGCTGCTTATTGTTATAGGAGTCGGTAACCAGCAAGACCGGCTTGCCCTCAAGCTCATCGTAAATATCCGCGATTATTTTCGCATTCACCTGTTCAACATACACCAGATGGTAATTCGCCAGTGAGTCCACTCGATTCACCTGGTTAACGGTAATCGGCAGATCGCGCAGCTTTACCCTGTCGCGTAAAACCGCCAACTCATTCATCAATGCCGGGGAGCTTGTGCCATAGACAGCGATATCAAAAGAGGTCATGGTCGCCTGATTGGGCCACTCAATGTTTTTGGCGAAGTTGTATAAATAAGAGGCGGTAATTTTTTCTTTATTGAGCCCCTGCGCCCATGCAGGAGTGGTGCAACAGATAATCGCTATCAGGATCAGAGGGATAAGCAGCAACGAAAAACCCTGCTGCCTTGCTTGCGGTGGCAACCAAGGGCCGGATGTAGCGATGGCTACTGACAGAAAGGGGGTTATCAACATCGTCGTTGGTCTTATCTATTTTTAATCACTGAAGCATAGCTTGTTCATTCCGCTATTGATAGCTCTTGCCTGTTGCAGCAAGAGAGTAAAATTACTCTTGCATAGAATACAAAGAGGCACCCGCAGGTGCCTCTTTTAATGACTGGACGCTAATCAAAAGCGTCGGATTTAAGCTACATATAGGCTTTAGCAAATGCGGCCTTGGACTCCTGGATATAAGTGCGGACTTTTACCGCGTGGGATTCCCAAAGCCTGCGGTCTTTTTCATCAGAGAAGGGGTTTTGGTCTTTCGCGACCGAGCGATCAAACTTGTCATAAAATGTAATGACCGACGAAGCGATTTGATTGAAGCGCTCCTTAAACACTTGGGTTTCTTCCATGGTACCAGTAGCTTTCATCATGAATTGTACGAACTCGGTATTAGAACTGGAATGATTTTGATAGCTCTCTGCTTGCAACGTAAAGTAGCTGTTGATTTCCTCCAGCGCCGCACTGCGAATAGCTTCGTCCTTACTCATAACGCGGTTGTAATTTTCCTGACCGCGCCCCATACCGCCGGCAATCAGTGATTCCTTTAAATGCTTGTCCAAATCTTTGCGAAATTTATCAACCTCGCGCTGGATATCTATTAAATCTTTGTCCAGAGCAACCACCGTATTTAATTCCTTTTCAACTTCACCCAGAAAACCTTCGGCTTTGGAAAAGGTTTTTAAACCGTTTTCTTCAGCAAACTTACGTGTTTTGCGATCCACACCGGCATTTTCATAGGCTACTTTATCGAAGGTAGTCGCTACTATGGTTTTAAAGGGTTCGGCGAAAGCTGCATAGGCACCCTGGGTCATTACATTCAGGGTCGCGGTTGCTATATCACCCAAGGGTTTTAACAGCGAATCCATGCGCGCCTTTTGGATCGGCGATGCCACTAGCTTCACATCGCTCACGATACCTTTAAAGGTTTGGTAGCCGAGTGGGTTGGCCATCTTGCCCCGCTCTGAGGTGGCGAGCACCAGTGTTACACTGGAATAAATACCGTTGGCATATTCCAGGTATTGGCGCTGAACGTCGATCTGAGCGGCGTAATTTTTTCCCAATGTGCGCAGCGCATCCGCCTGTACCTGATAATTTTTGTCATCGCGCAATTTGCCCAATACTTCAGCAATCACTTTCTCCTGATTTTTTTGCAGCGCCGTATCCAGCAGAATTTTCTCTACGCTAAGATCATCAATCCAGACTTGGCCGTTGGTAATTTCAAAATCCAGGCGCAAGTATTTTTTACCTGGATCGTCGATAGAAATACGCTTTGCATGGTATTCCGCCGAATCGTTATTACCCAAAAGTTGACCAACCTGCACCCAGCCGCTGTCGGCATTCTGGTTGGTCGCGACCAGCACATTGACTTTGTATTGGGTGGCGGGCGATGAGGTTTTGATCCAAAACTCCAGCGTACCCTGCTCACTTAAATTCACCCGTGAACGCACCGATGCCTCGCCCTGCTCTATTTGCAATGCGCCAGTGCCGGTGCGCGCCTGCTCAGCGGTAAATTTTGCACCGTATATCAGCGCCCATTTTTTGTGGTCGGCATCGTTTTCAAAACCGTTTTTGAAAATCGCCGATTTCTGCTGAGCAAATGCCAGCGATGAAATCAAGCTGGCGGTGGATAACACCAAAACACTTGCGACTGTTTTTAACATGTTGGTCTCACAATCCTTAAACATAAAAAATAAATAGATAACCGATAAAACCGCATTTACCGCGGGATGTTATTCGATAAAACCGGGAATCCGATTTTGCAAAAAACTATCCACTGCAATTTTACGCTCTCCGAGTACGCGCGTATAAGCCACGCGTTCATCAGGCAAGCGGGTAATAGAATTCGAATAACCATTTGCTCCCCAGCGATTGGCCGCAATAGGATTAGCAATAGGATCGTTCATCGCGCGCTCGGCCGCGATGATTGCCCAGCCCTGTTCAACTAAACTATCAACCAGAGCAACAATAAAATAGGCTGCCAAATCATTTTCCTGCAGCACTAACACTTGCCGCGGTGAATAACCCAATACATTAAATGCTTTGGCATCTTCTTGAACGAGCGACTGCGTGATCAGATCAATATAGGCCCCCTCCAGCGATGCCATATTCACTGCGCGATTGCTGCGAATTTTTTTCTGGTACAACTGATCCAGATATTGATCCACACCGCGCATGGCATTCACACCGGTAAACGCAGGGCGATAGCCGCGCTCCTGCAAAAAATCCGCAAGTTCACGCTGGATGTTGGCATCGCCGAATTCATGCAGATAAGAAAAGTGCACATGTTTTTTATAGCCGCTATAAGCCTGCAATATGCGATTGGCTTTCATAATGCCAATTTCATACACATAGAGATCACTCTTGGTCACCAGACTATGACCATGGCCGGCATTCACCAGCAAATGCCCTTTATCGCTATAGAGCGCCAAACGCGCTTTGTCTTTTTGATCAACACCCTTGGTCTTAATTAAAAACATCGCTTGCGGTACACCCGCTGTGGCCAGGTTGCGCACCAACATTTGCGAGCGCGCCATTGCATCCAATGAAGTGGATGCTTGCAAAGTATGGTCAAACGCGATGACCAGTTCACGCGCGTAAATCATGCCAGTACTAGTCATCCCACTGAGCAACAATAAACTACCGAGCAACCATTTTTTCAGCACAGTCTGATCTCATGTAAATAAGTTGTTGGGCAACATTGTTAGACAAAAACGTTATTCCGGCAATTCATACAATTCCAACGGCAAACCATCGGGATCTTGAAAAAACGTAAAGCGTTTTAAGGTATATTCATCAATGCGAATAGGCTCTACCGAAATATTATTGGCTTCCAGCCAAGCAACAGTCCGGTCAAGATCGCGCACCACAAATGCCAGGTGGCGCAAACCGCAAGCTTCGGGTTGCGACGGGCGCGCAGGTGTGGAACTACACGACCAGCGACCAGGTGTGGTCT
>NZ_JBRFPI010000348.1:0-4855 GCF_053579595.1 Cellvibrio sp. | reverse complement strand
GAAGCTAAAAAGCGCATTGACCGTTTAACTCAGTCATTACTAGCCAAAGCTTTTCGCGGCGAGCTGGTACCGCAAGATCCCAATGATGGACCAGCGTCGGAATTATTAAAACGAATTCAAACAGAACGTGAAAATAAGACTGAAGCGAAACCTAAACGAATCATTAAAGCCAAAAAGAAATGACCAAAACCTATCAGCCGCCCCACAGCCTCACTCCAAAAATGCTTCGCTTCTCATCAAAGTTTAGTGAGGCTGTGGGCCGCCTGTCCGTTTTGGAAGAAGAAAAAAACCTTCGGTTACGCCACGCTAACCGTATCCGCACAATTCAAGGTTCTCTGGCAATAGAAGGCAATACATTAAGCGAAGAACAAATTACCGCGATTCTGGAAGGTAAACGCGTTATAGCACCACCGAAAGAAATTCTAGAAGTTCGCAACGCAATTAGAGCTTATGAACAATTTGAAACCTGGAAAGCGACCAGTGAAAAAGACCTGCTGAAAGCCCATGCTGTTTTGATGACAGGCCTTGTGGATGATGCGGGAAGTTATCGCAAAGGCAATGTAGGTGTAATGAATGGCGATCAGGTGGTGCATATGGCACCACCAGCAAATCGCGTTAAAAATTTGATGGAGGATCTGTTTGGTTGGCTCGCCAATACCGAAGAGCCCCTTTTAATTGCCAGCTGTGTATTTCACTATGAATTTGAATTTATTCATCCATTCAGTGATGGTAATGGCCGCATGGGGCGCCTTTGGCAGACCTTAATACTCAATCAATGGAACCCACTGTTTGCAAACTTACCTGTAGAAAGCATGGTGCACGAGCACCAAAGCAAGTATTACCAAGCGATTAACCTCAGCACTCAAAAGACCGACTCAGCGCCTTTTATAGAATTTATGCTGCAGATGATTTTGAACACCATTGAATCATTCAACTCTTTAGACACCACCCAAGTCACCCCCCAAGTACCCCCCCAAGTCAAAGAACTGCTTTCCGCGCTTAAAGGCGAGATGAGTCGTGACGATTTACAAACAGCCTTGGGCTTACATGACCGAAAATCATTTAGTGAACGCTATTTAAAACCCGCGCTCAATGCGGGCTTGATTGAAATGACGATTCCTGAAAAGCCCAATAGCCGCTTGCAGAAATACCGGATATCAGCCAAGCCTAAATACATTTTGTAAACTTCAGGAACACCATGCCCAACACCTCCATCACCCAAGCCGCCGATTACATCCAACACGCCGATGCGCTAATCATCGCTGCTGGTGCAGGTATGGGTGTTGATTCAGGTTTGCCGGATTTTCGGGGCAATGAAGGATTTTGGAAAGCCTACCCTGCCCTTGCAAAAGCGAAAATGGATTTTACGCAGGCGGCGTCACCCGATACTTTTGTGCGCGATGTGAAATTGGCCTGGGGGTTTTATGGGCACAGGCTCGCACTTTACCGCAATACGGTTCCCCATGAAGGTTTTGCGATTTTGAAACGCTGGGGCGAAAGCAAAGCCAAGGGTTATTCGGTGTTTACCAGCAATGTGGATGGGCAATTTCAACAGGCGGGTTTTGCGGCGGATAATATTTATGAATGTCACGGTTCGATTCATCACCTGCAGTGCCTTGAGCCCTGCTCCGCTTCTATTTGGAGTTCGGATGCGTTTTTGCCTGAAATCGATAATGAAAAATGCCAGCTAGTTAATAAGCCGCCGCTATGCCCCTACTGCAACCGAATTGCGCGACCCAATATTTTAATGTTTGGTGATTGGGGTTGGATTAGCGATAGATCAGATCAGCAAGCCGAGCAATTAGAACTCTGGTTGCAGCGCTGCAACAATCCGGCGGTGATTGAGCTGGGAGCGGGTACACATATCCCGTCGGTGCGCCGTTTTTCCGAACAGGTTGTGAAAAAATTCAATGGCAAATTAATTCGTATTAACCCGCGCGATTATGAAGTTCCCGCAAGTCATGCGATTGGTATTGCGTGCGGCGCCAAGGAGGGATTATTGGCCATTGACCAAGTCATCCGCGCCTACCAATAATAGCCGCACACTCTATCCGCTGTACTGGAAACTTAATGTCCGCATACACCATTCTCACCGCCAATATCGCATCCACTACTGAAAAACAGTGAATTTTTGACGTTTCTCCAATCGGTTACTGTGGTCAATTAGCTTTTCCAGTTTTAGGTGTTGTGTTGTGAAGGAAATTGGTAGCTTGGCTCAATGCTGAATCTTGATTTGAAGCAGTATCTTGTTGTTGCTTCGCAATCACCATATCGCTTTCATAATATTTTTTTTGGGCACATTGCGAATTGTGATTATTCGATGCGTTTTTTTGCTTTTCTATCTTGGCATTGTAGTCCTTTGCCAAGATGGAATATTTTTCAGCCTCCTTCTTATAATCTGCTACCAACTTATTGTGTCGATCAACGCTCTTATTAATATCATCGACTTGTTCTTGGGTCGTTGGCTTTTCATCTGTTTCCAGCAAAATCTTAAGAAATTTAATTTCACTTTCAATTACATTCATCTTTGCCTCTTGCTTTGCAATCGATGGTCGCTCATTCGTCAACTGAGCGTCCAATTCATCAAGCTCCGTTTCTATGGCCAAGCATTTTTGCAATTGTTCTACCGTTAATGTATTCGCATCGTACGTTTTTGGGCCATCCGCCATTCTAATCGCCTGCCCAAGCTTCACCCCCTTCGCCCCAGCATCCGACACTGGAAATACAAAGACGACAGCCGCCGCTAACAACGTCAACGCGCGTTTTACATCATAGGCAATTACCTTCATCCCATTATCCTCATTATTTTTTTGAAGCCACATATACAGTGAATAAGCAGGGCCGGCTTTAAGACCCTTTAAGGCTCGAAACTCGCCTTATTGCGCCTTTGTATGCCAACCGGAATTGCTGGATATTACAGGTCAATCTAGGCCAGCTGCAACGGGCAAAACAATATTAATCGGCCACATATGCCCCATAAAAATCCCCCGCCAACTTGCGTTGACGGGGGATTTTGCAGGTGCTGTAACAACTATTATTTCAGAGGGTTAATACACATCCCGCAGATAACGTTTATCCATATTCAATTTGCGAATGTAGTTAACTGTTTCGGCTTCATCGAATTTTCCGTACTGCTGGATGATTTTGCGCAGGGCTTGGTCTACATCTTTGGCCATGCGGCTGGCGTCTCCACATACGCAAAAGTAGGCGCCCTCTTCCAGCCAATTCCAAATTGCCTCGCCCTGCTCGCGCATGCGGTCTTGCACGTAAATTTTTTGTGTTTGGTCGCGCGAGAAAGCAAGGCTTAATTCTGTGAGCACACCGTCTTTTTGGAATTGCTGTAACTCCTCCTGATAATAAAAATCGGTTGCGGCGTGTTGCTCGCCAAAGAACAACCAGTTTTTACCTTGATCACCGCGTGCCTGGCGCTCTTGTAAAAAGCCACGGAAAGGCGCGACGCCGGTGCCGGGACCGACCATGATCAACGGAGTATCGCCATTTTCCGGCACATGGAAATGCTTGCTGGGTTGGACGAAGATGGGAACATCGATGCCGTCTGCGCGATCAGCCAAAAAGGTGGATGCAACACCTTTGCGGATTTTTTTGCTGTCACGAAAGCGTGAGTAGCGCACGGCAGAAACGGTGAGATCAATGCGTGTCGGCTGGGCTTTTGAACTTGAGGCGATGGAATATAAACGTGGCTGCATGCGTTTTAACAGCGGGATTAATTCATCAGCACTGGCGCGGATGGGGAACTCCTGCAAAATATCCGCGAGCTGTCGACCATAGAGCCATTCCAGCAATTCGGTTTTATGTTCTGCATCGAGCAATTTTTTTAATTCTTTGCTGTTGGCGCGCTGCGCAATAAAATTCAGCGCTTCCAGACTCGGGCGGCAAATTTCATAGTTTTCCAGCAACGCCTGGTGCACAGATTTCTCGTGAGTGTCCACCACTACCGGGGCATCAGCATTTAAATTCAGCGACTGCTCCAACTCAAACACATACTCGGGGCAATTTTTTGGCCAGATGCCGAGCGCATCGCCCGCTTCATAGGTAATGCCGGATTCTCCCAAATCAAAACCGAATTGACGAACATCTTTACCTGAGCCTTCCGCATTCAACCGTTTGTTCACAATCAAACGCGACGCATAGGGATTGGCTTTGCCATAAGCAGTAGATGATGTGACAGTCATGATTGTTGGCTGGTTCGCAGCAGTGATTTTTGCAACAGAGTTTAGGGGTGCTAATTGCTCGCTGAGCTTAGCAAACCATTCAGCTGCTGGCGATTCAAAATCGGTATCGCAGTCCACTCGCTCCACCAAGGCTTTGGCGCCCAGCGCTTGCAAGCGCCCAAATAATTTCTTGCCGTGGCCACAGAATTGGTCGTAATTGGAGTCGCCCAATGCCAGTAATGCAAATTGTAATTCGCTTAGCGCTGGCGCTGAGTCGCTATTTAATTGGCTCCAGAAATCGCCGCCATTATCAGGTGCATCGCCGTCGCCAAAGGTGCTGGTGACAAATACCACCAGTTTATTCTTTGCTAATTTATCAACGGTATAGTCATTCATGGATTGGAAATTAACGGCCCAACCCTGAGCCGATAATTGCTGTGCAAATTTTTCGGCAAGGGCTTCTGCATTACCGGTTTGCGATGCCCAGAGCAACAGCAGTTCAGGTTTGGCTTGCGCAGGTGCAGCCACCCCCAGCGATGCCACACCGATCGGCAATACACGGCTAAACATGCCGGCGAGCAAACCATTTACCCAAGTGCGATGCGCAGGATTGATTGGCGCATCCGCAGGCAGTGCGGGCACAGCAGAAATGAATTTCGCACTGGCTTGTAGGCCACTGATAT
>NZ_JBRFPI010000347.1:0-4861 GCF_053579595.1 Cellvibrio sp. | reverse complement strand
GGTGCGGTGGTGATTAATGCCGGTGGTGCTTACACCTGTCAGGTTCCGGGTTGGTGTTCATCAACGGCAACTTGGGCTTACGCACCAGGCACGGGTACTTATTGGCAACAGGCTTGGACTGCCGGTGGCAATTGCCCCGGTACCAGTGTATCCAGTGTGAGCACATCACGTTCCAGCTCCAGCAGCTTGGTACCGTCATCGGTTAGCTCATCCAGTGTCAGTACATCGCGCTCCAGTGTTTCATCAGCAAGCAGCAGTTCAGTAGCGCCAAGTAATGGCAGGGAATTGGTAGGCTATTGGGAAAACTGGCATTGGCCGTTGGAAGTACCAGCGACAATTCCTAATTACACGGTACTGAATATTTCATTCCCATCCATCAATGCAAACGGTTCGCTCTATCTTGGTAATGATGGTGGCGTGCAAAACAATCCAACGGCAGAACAAATTGCTGCAGCCAAAGCCGCGGGCAAAAAAGTACTACTGTCGATCGGTGGAGCTAATGCAACTTTTGTACTGAACAACCAAACGCACGAAGATAACTTTGTGAACTCTTTCATCGCGATTAAAGATCAGTTTGGTTTGGACGGTATTGATATCGATACGGAAAAAGGTCTGCACACCAATCCAAATGCGCAAATTAGTCAAACCAGCCCGCAATATTCTGCGGATTATCTGGTGCGTGCAATCAAGCGTTTGAAAGCGCGTTATGGTGCGAACTTCCTGCTGACTATGGCTCCTGAAACGGCGCATACCATTGGTGCCAATCTTCCAAATAACTGGTTAGGGCAATATAACTGGGGTGTTTATTTACCATTGATGAATGCACTGCGTGACGACATCAGTTGGATCCAAATGCAGTACTACAACACTGGTTCTATGCCTGGCAAAAATGGCCAGTTCTACAACTCTGCAACTCAAGATGGTTTGGTAGCCTGGACTGAAGCATTAATCGAGGGCTTCCAAATTGGCAGCACTGGTGTAAGTTATCTGGGCCTGCCTGCTAACAAGGTTGTGATTGGCTTACCTGCATCGACCTCACCTGCAGCAGCTGGTAGTGGTTACACCAATCCTACTGTTGTGAAAGCGGCAATACGTTGTTTGCGTTCCGGTGATTGCGGTAGTGGTTACAAACCAGCAAAAACCTATCCGGATCTGCGCGGCGTTATGGCCTGGTCTACCTGGGAAGATGGTTTAACGGGTTATGCTTTCTCGAACGCTCTCAAAGCTTGTGCGTTGAATAATCAATGTAACTGATAGCGTTAAATCGTGACTAAAAAATCCCCACTGGCCGCGAGGCTAGTGGGGATTTTTTTATTCAGATATTGATGAATAAAAATTGCTGAATTGTTAATTATTATTTAGCTTGCTTGCGATTCTGTGCTTATAAAACAGTTGCCATTTTAAATCCGTTGCTGAGCGCCACAGCCATTCAATAGGTCCATAGCTGAAATATTTCAGCCACCAACGACAGATCAAAATTTGTGTGGCGAAAATTGCTATGCATAAAAGTGCATTCTGGCCTGGGCTAGTCAACGTAAATAAGCCAAGGCCGATGTTAAAAAATAAATATACACCGATAACCGATTGGCTCAGGTAGACGCTCAGCGCCATTTTTCCAACACTGGCCAGAGGAATTAATCGTGCTTCCCACTTGGGCTTTAGCATTAGTAGGCTAATGCCAGTGATATAAATCAGCGTAAGGCTGGTGTTGAAGACTTCCAGAATAAACCCGCCAATCCATCCCGCAAATGGAGCATTTTGCACATCAATCTTTAATGTAAAAGTGACTGCACCGAAAGCTATTCCTACTAAAACGGCTATCAGTAATGCCCATCCACTTCTTTTCAAAACTTGTTTAAAGCGCACGTGATGTTGGTCTATATCGATGAACCACTGCATACGCCCAGCAAGCATGCCCAATAAAAAGAATCCAAATGTAATAAAACCGCGGCCGCTATTAATCTGGTACGTGAGCTTTTCCGTTACTGCATGGATATTATGCTGAATCATTTGCGCAAAATTGCCGCTTTTAAGAATTTCATAATAGGCCGCACCTGCAGTTTTGTGGTCTTCCTGAATCAACTGCAATTGATCGCGTAGTAGAATCGAAATTAGTTCGGCGCATTTAGTTGGGATATTCAATACTAATAACGACCCCACAATCAGCAGAGTTTTATTACTGAGGTTGCGAAAAAATAGCAATAAAAATCCGAGTGGAACATAAATCGATAAAATATCGGCGCGCCAAAAAATATGGTGTAACACACCTATAGCGCCCAATATAACCAAGCGCCAGCCGAAACGTGTAAAGACTGGCTCGTGGCGATTGATCAGCCCTTGAATCTGGATATGAAAACTTAAGCCAAATAAAAATGAAAATATCGCAAAGAATTTACTGAGTATAAAAATCATGTAAGTCCCTATGGCGATACCGCTCCCTACATCTTTATAAAGCTGGTAGGTCTCTTGAGGTAGTGGCCCGCCGGCATACCAAAAAATCATATGCGCGTAGAGAATTCCAAACAGTGCGAAACCACGCAGGACATCCAAGGTGACTATGCGATCCATTTTATGAGTGGAATGGGGGAAGGGTACAGATGCTGTCATGGGAGGTTCCTTGCGCCGACGATGGTGATCCTGTCATGATAATGACCGGTTTTTCAATATTGTATTGGTGAGACTGGGTCTCTCCCGATTTTGGATTCACCAGCCATTATTATTTTTAATAAATTGTTATTTGAACTGCAATTCCTGCGGCAATTCTACAATGACCGGCTGTTTGGTATTGGGGCAAACAAACTCCAATCGATAAGCCAACAACTGCAAGCCCGAAGGAGATTTAGAACCGTAAAGTTTGTCCCCCACAATCGGGTGGCCGATATTGGCCAGGTGACGGCGGATTTGATGCTTGCGGCCGGTTTCGATATGTACATCCAGCAAGGTTTTATTGTTTTCCACGCGAACTTTTTTGATATGGGTAATAGCAGATTTGCCATCCAACTCATCATTCAGAGTTAGCCCCAAGGTTGGAATATCGCAATAATCCACTACCCACGCTTGATAAAATTTACGCATATCGCGCGCTTGAAATAGGGCGGACAATTTCGCGGCACTTTGGCTATCGTGTGCAAGGATGATTAAGCCCATCGCATCAGCATCCAAACGGTGTACTAAAAAACACTCGCGTTGGCGTTGCCCTTCATTAGGTTGGCCATTCACTTCAACCCACCGTAAAATGCTACAGTGGTCGCCCCATTGGGAGCCCTGCGAGAGCATGCCAGCGGGCTTGAACCAAATGCTGTAATTGCCCCCGTCATAAATCAGGTTGGCGCTTTCAGGTTTGCGTGCAAGCACCTGCTCATCGTAAAAAAATTGGATTTTAGAACCCTTGTACAGCACTTTGGTGGCGCGGCGTAAACGCAGTGTTTTGCCTTTGAGTGTCCACCAGACGGCACCTTTATTCATCGCATCTTTAATGCGCTGCTTGGATAGACCGGTACCTTCGGCCAACAAATCCAATGCGGTTTGCTCGGCTTGGGTAACAGTGAATTCGAATTTTTGCGGTATTTCAAATGAAGTATCGGACATTATTTAGCTTTAATTAAGTGAGAAAAATTGTGGCAGTGAAGGCAACTATTTATAAGGCGAACCTGAGCTTGTCGGATATGGATCGCAATGTGTTTGGCGATTTCAACCTGACCATCGCCTTGCATCCCTCGGAGACTATTGAGCGCATGATGGTGCGTATTCTAGCCTTTTGTTATCGCGCTGCGGAAAATTTAACCTTTACCAAAGGCCTATCCTCCATGGAGGAGCCTGATTTATGGTTGAAGCATGATAACGGCACTATCCTTGAGTGGATTGAAGTAGGGCAGCCGGCACCGGATCGCTTGAAAAAAGCATCGGGCCAAGCGCAAGCGGTGAAGGTGTTTAGCTATGGTCGCGGTATGGATGTCTGGTGGAAAACCAACAGCGCTGCCATCCGCGCCTTGCCCAAAGTGAGCATTCACCATTTTGCTGCTGATGAATTACAGGCTCTGACGGCATTGGCTGATAAAACGATGAACCTGACAGTCACTATTACCGAAGCCATCGCCTATGTTTCTACGGCGACTGAGAATGTGGCGATTAGCTTGCGTGAGATGGAATAACCACTATGAAAACCCCTGAAATGAATGCTCCCTTTTTAGCTGTTGTTGATATCACTCTTGATAACGCGCAGCAGTTTTTAATTGTTATCTAGGCATTTAACTGTAACCATTTGTTTACAGTTGTCCAATACAGCTTTATTCTCGGTCTTTCTTCAGTCGTAGGAGAGGTTGATTATGGAGTTGCTTTTCGCTAGCGATGAGTTTGAAATTCATGGCGTTTCCTACCCTGGATTTCCGCTTATATTTGATCGGCATATGGATTTGGTATGTGAAGCATTCGACTTCTTAGTTAAGTACTGTATAAAACGAGGGAGAGTCCAAAGCGCACATTCATGGAAGGCATATGGTCAAAGTATCTATGATTTTTTAAGTTTCCTTGAAGTTAATAATGAGTGGGATTGGAGAAATACCAATCTAAATCGTGACGACACGATACTGGTTTCTTACCGGGACTGGTCTTTAGGTACGCTGGGTTTAAAACCATCTACAGTAAATTTTCGCTTGCGGATTATTAATGCATTTTACCGCCATGCTTTACTTAAGGGGTGGATAAGCTCCCTTCCTTATCAGCTTGAGCGTGTTGTTGTCAAACAAGCTAAAGGATTTCTGGTTCATACGAGTTCTAAAGGGAACTCAATGTTGTCCCCAGATGTGATGTTAAAATCTCATGGCGCTCGTATTCGAGTGTTGAATCTTGTTCAGATAAAACA
>NZ_JBRFPI010000346.1:0-4937 GCF_053579595.1 Cellvibrio sp. | reverse complement strand
TGATGCGCAATTGTTTTGCGCATCAACAAACCTCTATCAGTCTACGCGACAACACCGGTGCAACACGCTGGCAAACCGGGCTTTGGCGGGGCGAGCGGGAAATTACCCAATATCTGGGGTTTGCGGGAGATGCTATTTCTGGTAGCGGCGGTGTCGTAGATTTACAGCGGGATTTTTCCGGCGTCAACGGCAATATTACCCGCAGCCTGAATTTTTTTAGTTGGCCTGCCGAGCTCAGTGTCGGCGCAGAATTGGCGCAGATGCAAGATGATCGCCGCGGTTATGTAAATGAATTTGGCACTGCAGGTGATTTGCGCCGCGCTGAAATCGGTGAAGTTGAAAGTCGCGATATTTATTCATTAATTCGCATTAATCCCACAGAAAAATTACTGCTTCACACCGGAGTGCGCCATGCCGATTTGGATTTTGTTGTAGAGGACAGATTTATTGTTGCCGGTAATCCTGATGACTCAGGCGCGCGCAATTATCGTGAAGATTCTTTTTCAATCGGTGGTAACTATGCAATCACACCCGAGTGGGAATTATTTGCCAGTAGTGGGCGCGGCTATGAAACTCCCACACTCACCGAAATGGCTTACAAAACCGGTGCAAGCGGTTTGAATACCGGGCTTGAGCCCGCCACTAATCGCCAGCATGAGTGGGGAATTAACTATAATCCTGACGAGATGTTCGAGCTGACATTGACGCAATTTTTTATCGATACGGAAAACGAAATTGTCGTGGATCAGTCAGTCGGAGGTCGGACGACCTTTCGCAACGCCGCTGAAACTGAACGCGAAGGTATAGAACTATTTGGTCGTTATGCGATTAATTCAAATATACGGGTGCAGTTGGGTATTCAATCGCTCGATGCTCTCTATTCTGCCGGTCAATGGGACGGCAGCCAATTGCCTGGTGTGGCGCGCGAGCAATATCAGCTGGGTGTACAATGGCTGCCGTTTGCGAATGACGCGCTGCAATTGGATCTGGGCGCGCAACAGCGCTCGCGTATTTATACTGCCGATAATAATCAGGTTTATGTACCCGATTACTACACGTTTGATGTGAGTGCTCGGGGCACCTATTCCGGCCAATCATTGCAACTCGACTGGTGGTTAAAAATGGCCAACCTTACCGATGAAAATTACGTGGGCTCGGTCATCGTTAATCAATCGAACGGCCGCGCGTTTGAACCCGCCTTGGGGCGCAATGTTTCGGCAGGCATTAAGTTAACTCATCAATTCGATTAATCAGTTTTTGTTTTCATCTGGATTTTTTATGCTGTTGCCCGATTTACCACTCAGTGCGTTGCACGATGACTTTATTTCTGCACTGGCACATACGCCGCTGTTACTGGAAGCAGAGCCTGGAGCTGGTAAATCAACACTCGCACCGCTCTGGGTATTGGCGCAAGCACCTGCAGGGCAACAGGTCTGGTTGGTACAGCCGCGAGTATTAGCAGCACAAGCACTAGCGCAGCGGCTCGCACAGTTGTTGGGTGAAAAGCCTGGGCAGCAAGTGGGGTACCAAGTGCCTTACGATTCGCGTATGAGTGTCGATACCCGTTTGGTATTAATGACACCGGGTATTTTGCTGCAACATTTATTGCAAAACCCCACACTCGATGGTGTTGCCTGTGTGATGCTCGACGAAATTCACGAGCGCAGTGTGAATCAGGATATGGCCTGGGCGTTTTTGCAGGAAGTGCAAATCTTACGTGACGATTTGCAATTAGTATTGATGAGCGCAACACCTGATCCTGCATTGCAGCAACAAATTAGTAATCGCTTATTTGCACCGGGGCGCTGCTTTCCGGTCAGCACCCAATATCAACCGGCCAAACAAAATCCCAACGGCTATGCTGAAAAAATTGAAGATCAGTTATTGCGTGCACTGCTTGCGTATCCGCAGTGGCAATCCACAACGGTGCTGGTATTTTTACCTGGCTGGCGGGAGATAGAAAATTGCGCCAGTTTAATCGCACAAAAATTTCCTATTCAAAAGCTATTTCGTTTGCATAGCCGTGTCCCATCAAGTGAACAGGGCGCTGCATTAGATTCAATGCAAGGCTCGCGTTTAATTCTGGCAACGAATATTGCCGAAACATCATTGACGATTGCCGACGTCACGCTAGTTATTGATTCCGGTTTGGCGCGTCGCGCCGATTATGAACAGCGCACCGGTATTACCCGTCTGCGCACCACACGTATCAGTATGGCCAGTGCCGAACAGCGCCGCGGTCGTGCAGGGCGCGTACAGGCCGGACATTGTATTCGCCTCTGGTCGCAAGACCAGCCACTCGCGGCGGCTGATTTACCTGAAATTCGCGCGACCGATTATTTACCGCTTGCGTTGCGTATCGCCCACTGGGGCAGCCCGGCTGATTCCCTGCCTTGGTTGGAGGCGCCGAATAAACTTGCGCTCAATTTTGCCGTGCAACAATTACAAAAAATGCAGTTGCTCGATACCAAAACACAAATTACCGCGGCGGGAAAATCGGTCAGTGCACTCGGTACTCATCCGCGTATCGCCGCGTTTTTATTGCTGCATGAAAAAACGATTAGCGAAGCAGCGCTCTTGTTATCACTCGCACTGCATTTTGAATTAACCGCCGAGCAGGACTTTTCGGCGCTGTTGGATGATGCCGCACACGAACTGGTGCGCAATCGCCAATGGCAGCAACAACAAAAACGCTGGTTAGGTGTTTTATCGCTGCAAAAAAATTCTGCTGCGTTGGATCCATTATTACTTGCGCGCGCCTTTAATGATCGTATCGGATTTAAACAAGGCTCGGGTCGCTACCGGTTGAATTCGGGTATGAGTGTTGAGCCTCAAGGCAATCTTGATTCACCTTGGGCGGTGTTTCCGCTGATTAATACTAAACCCAAAAGTCATTCTGGTGTTGGCATTGCTCTGCAATTAACGGCAGAGCAGCAGCGACAACTGAGTCAGGCGCAAACCGCATTGGTATTTAAGCAACAGCGTTGGCAGGAGCATACATGTTGGTCAATGGGTGGTGTGGCGATTGATGAGAGTTGGCAAATCATTCCTGCCGGCGAGATTGCGCAAAAATTGTTGGAACATATACGCATATTAATTGCGGAAAAAGGTTTTGATCACCTTAGCTGGAGTGATAAAGCGCGTGCGCTTCTGGAGCGTGCACGTTTAGTCACTGCACATAATCTATGTGAATTGCCCGCGCTTGACGATGCAGCCTTGATCAGCAATTTACATCAATGGTTATTGCCGTTTTTAAATGAATCAACGCGTCTGGATCAATTGCCGCTACAAGAGGCGCTGGAGTTTTATTTGGGTTTTGATCACTGCCAAAAAATTGCACAGCTACTGCCGGGTAAAATCGATTTGCCCAGCGGCCGTAGCGTTACCATTGATTTTGCCAGCGAGGGCAGCGCGCAAATCTCGGCCAAGTTGCAGGAATTTTTTGGTTGTGAACAATTGCAACTTGCTAATAGTAAAATCCCGCTAAAAATTCACCTGCTATCGCCTAATGGTAGCCCGCTAGCTATCACCACTAACCTGCAAACTTTTTGGCAGCAAGCCTACCCCGAAGTGCGCAAAGAAATGCGCGGTCGCTATCCACGCCATCCGTGGCCGGACAATCCGCTCGAACATGAAGCGACAGCGTTGACTAAACGAAAACTGGCGCTACAGCAACCATCAAGCTAATTAGATAAATTCATTTTTAAACCATTTTTTTTAATTTCATTCGAAGATAAGCCTGTAGGTTTTTTCGCGATAATCCTTGGCGCGCTTAATCCCTGTCTATACTGCTAGTCAGCATTGCCCTGTTGCACCCGCTATTTGCGGATGCAGCCATACCAGTTAGAGGCAGAAGGATTGTTGGCTATGAAAAAAATACTCACGCTTTTGCTGTTGATGAGTGCAGGTGTTGGTTTTGGTGTTGGTGTTCGCGCTGAATCTGTCTATCAATGGACAGCGGCCTTGACGTTGGAATCGGTCACCAATCTGGATGGTGGCATTCAGGAAGATTCCAGTGAGCTTGCCAATCTTGATCTCACGCTGGCCATAGATACAGACGCCGCGGGTTGGTGGGGCAATGGTGAATGGTTTGTCTATGTGCTGGGTGATACTGGCGATAATCCTTCCGACGATGTCGGTGATGTGCAAGGCATCTCCAATATCGCCACCGATGAAGCATTAAAGGTTTATGAGTTTTGGTATCAACACAGTTTTGCGGATGACAGCGTAAAACTTCTGTTTGGTTTGCACGATTACAACTCCACATTTTATTCACTCGAATCAGCGGGTTTATTTACCCATCCTTCTTTTGGTATCGGCCCGGATACCTCGCAAGTGGGTCCCTCCATTTTTTCTACTACATCGACCGCCCTGCATTTTACCTTTGCGGGCGAAAATAATTATTTACTAGCGGCTATTTACGATGGCATTCCCGGTGACCCAAATAATCCGCGCGGTACTCATGTGCAATTTAACAGCGGTGATGGTTTGTTCAGCGCAGTTGAGTGGGGCTGGGCAAATGAAAGCAAGGATAAAGTTGCTTTAGGTGTTTGGCAGCACACAGCTGAAGTGGAAAACCCGGTTGATGGCGAAATGATGGATGACAACACCGGCGTTTATTTTATTGCGGAAAAAAATATTAATGATGTTGCAGCGGTGTTTGTGCAATTAGGGCAGGCTGATGATGAATTTAATGCTGGTCGTTATTACGGAATTTCGACTTTGCTTCAGCCATGCTTAGATAGAAATGATTTTACCAACGAGCAGAAAGTACGGGCTTATCTTCTTTTAGCTCAGGCCTATCTTATTTTGGATAATCCAACAGCTGCAGAGGACAGCTACCTGCAATTGTTGCGGGCCGATCCAGAATATGTGGCCAACCCGGCCCGCGACCCCATCGATGTCTATTACCTGAGCAAGAAATTTACGTCAACACC